>JAITDK010000106.1 GCA_031282605.1 Oscillospiraceae bacterium | reverse complement strand
GATGTCGCCGCAACTACAGAGGGGACTCCCCGGGGAGGTCGGGAGGGGTATCTCAATCCCCCTCCCGAAGGCGCGGACGCGCCGTGCGCCGCGTGCCGCTCACCCCTTCAAACTCCCCGCCGATATCCCTTCTACGAACGATTTCTGCGCCGCAAAAAACACTACCAGCGACGGCGCCAGCGCTATCAGCGAAAACGTCAGCACTCGATTCCACGCAGTCCCCGCGTCCGAATCCATGCACATCTTTATAAACACACTGGCGGGACGCTTTGCCACCGACGTAATATATATCAGCGGACCCATGAAATCATTCGACGACCACATGAACTGGAACAGCGCTACCGACACCAGCGCCGGCGCCAGCATCGGACAGATTATATAAATAAGACAGCGCATGGAGTTGCATCCGTCAATCGTGGCGGCCTGCTCCATCTCCCTGGGAATCCCCCTTAAAAACTGTACCAGCATAAACACAAAGTACGTATCCACCGCAAAAAGCGCGGGCACTACAATCGGCGCGTAAGAATCCAGCCAATGCAGCTTGTTGAACATAATATATTGCGGCGCGTTCAGAACCGTTTGCGGCAAAAACAATGTCGAAATCATTACGGCATACATCCACTTCTTGCCAACAAAACTAAACCGCGCGAAACCGTAAGCGGTCAGCGCCGTCGACACAACTGTGAACACAACCTTCATGCCGACCATCTTGTATGTATTCAACATAGCCATGGGCAGGTTCAACTGCCCGTTATACTTCCTGAACAATTGCGTATACGCCTCAAACGTCCAATGTTTGGGGAACAGCGAAACGGCGCCGAATATCTCCGCGTTGCTCTTGAACGTCGCGAATACCATCCATATCAGCGGGTATAGCATACCTACGCCGACAATGACCAGGATAATATACCTTGCGGCGGTGTTGAGCGCTTTCCTGGCTGGCATTATCAGTTACTTCCCTTCGTCCTCGTAATACACCCAACGATTCTGGCTCGCGAATGCGACCGCTGAAAGCGCCGCCACGACTATGAACAATATCCACGCCATCGCGCTGGCCATGCCCATATTGAACCTCTGGAACGCTTGACCATATATCAGCAGCGATATCAGCGTCGTCGATTGGTTCGGTCCGCCCTTTGTACTGATGAACGGGCCGTTGAATTCCTGAAACGCCTGCACAATCTGAGTCACCAGGTTATAGAATATGGACGGGGTGATCAGCGGAACGGTCACGCCGAAGAACTGACGCCACTTGCCCGCGCCGTCCATTGCGGCGGATTCATATAATTCAAGCGGTATCCCCTTTAACGCCGCTAGGAATATAACCATCGCGGAACCGAACTGCCATACGCGCAACAGACAGACCGTAAACAGCGCGAGCCTCTCGTCACCGAGCCACGACGGGCCGGCGACACCTATCGCCTTAAGCAGCCCGTTGATAATGCCCGACTTCTGGAACAGCGCGCTCCACAGCACCGCAATGGCGACGCTGCCGCCCAGTATCGACGGTATATAATACGCGGTGCGGAAAAAACCTACCCCGCGTATCTTGAAGCTCAATATATACGCGATGAACAGCGCGAACGCCAGTTTCAGCGGTACGGTCATGAACGAATATTTGAACGTAACAAAGAATGCCTTCACCATATCGGGATTCTTAAAAAACGATACATAGTTAAACAGACCGTATTGGGTGACGGCCTGACCCTTGCGCAGTATATAGTCGGTGAAGCTGTAATACAGCGACGATCCGAATGGGTACAGTTTGAACGCCAGAAAACCGATAAGCCACGGCATGATATAGAGCAGCCCCTCGTTATGCTTGAAGAAGGAGCGAATGGAACTGCGGCTGCGCGCGGATACGGTGAGGCTGCTCGTATGCGTCGTCATGGGTATCCTCCGAAATTGTCTTAAGACGATAATGACGGGCGGTCTTCACGACCGCCCGCTGTTGCTATGATATCAGTTGCCCATCGCCGCGTTGATCGCGTCGATCAACTGCGTCGCGGCTTCATCAGCCGTGATCTGGCCATAACTGAACGCGCTGAATATCTTGTAGTACGCGCCTTCCGGGTTGTTCTTCAGGTCGGCGGCTTCAAAGTACGGGTCGAGCTTGAATTCATTCCAGCCGCTGTTGAGCGCATAGTTAGTCGCATCGGTAGTCAACGCGTCCACGACGTTGTTCTCAATGGCCAGCCGGAATCCTTCGGCGCTGGCGGGCACGCCCCTCTCGCCGGCCATGGCGGCGACGCCTTCCGGTTCGTTGAGCATGAAGTTGATGAACGCGGCGGCTTCAAGAGGATACTCGCACGTTTGGGTGATGGCGAACTCCATGGATATCTTGTTGAATCCGCCCTTGTACGGCAGGCCTTCGAACATCGGGCCAGGCGTGAATCCGGCCTTTTGGTCGTCCGGCAGCGCGGCCACCAGCGGCGCGAGCGAGGTGTTCCAGTTGTGCAGGCCTGCCCAGTAACCGTTGATCCAGCGGTCGGACTTATCAGGCGGATCGGCGCTGTAATCCTTGACCATCTGAATGGTCGGTATAACGTGCTTCTCTTCCAGTTCGCGCAGCATTTCAAAACCTGTCGCGATCTCTTCGGCCGTATACTGCAGTTGATTGTCGTCCACCCATACCTTGCCGTACATCGATTCGAGATAGTACACCATGAATATTATCTCGTCGTATTCGGTGAACATCAGCGGGTAGTAATCGTCGCCCAGGTTTGTTTTGAACGCTTCGCCGGCCGCGAGCAGATCGTCCCATGTTACGGGGATGGCGACTCCGGCTTTGTCGAAAGTGTTCTTGTTCCAATACATTGTGCGCGCGGTCATGGCGACCGGGATACCCTGCAGTTTGCCGTCAAGCTCG
>JAITDK010000101.1 GCA_031282605.1 Oscillospiraceae bacterium | reverse complement strand
ATGGTGAGTTGCGCCCGCGCACGATGGAAGATTGAAAACGAAAACAACAATGTGCTAAAGAACCATGGTTATAACCTAAAGCATAACTTTGGACATGGGAAAAACCATGCGAGCGAAATATTTTGTTTGCTAAACTTAATGAGTCTGCTATTACATAGTATACAAGATCTTGCCGATTCTGCGTACAAAAAAGCACGCGCTACGTTCGGGCGGCGTGACGCGTTTTTCTGGGCAATGCGCTATGAGATGAGCCGGTACCCGCATGAGGATTGGGTTTCCCTGCTTATGGCTATCGCTGGCGCGGACCCCGATCCTCTTTAATTCTCAAATTTGGAACTGCTGCCCGACAAAAACTGCCACTTGACAACAACTTAAAACCGCGTTATACTCTTCCCAGTGAAACCTGTGAGGGAGACGAGTAGTCCGGCAGTGTTCCCCCAAGAGAGCCGCAGGCGGTGAGATTGCGGCGGGAGTCGGTCGGGTGAATGGACTTCTGAGGGCGGCGCGAAGAAATGCCTAAAGGACAATGAGGATCGTTTGAGCGTCGTATGTCCGGAACGTGCGTTTTTGTAGTATCCGACGGATTCCCACCGTGAGCGGGGAGCGCGCATGATCGTGCGCGGATAAGCGGTCGGAAACGACAATGTGGGTGATACCGCAGGAGCAGCAGCTCTTGTCCCTCAATATGGGGGGGGCAGGGGTTTTTTATTGTGGCTCGCTCGGAAAAGATCGCTCTTGCGCGCCTTTTCCGCCCCCATCCCCACTGCATTCTTTGCCGAACACGCCTGATCATCACGCCGCGATGAGAATAACGGGGATCACGAAACGTCCCGCATCACCCAACATCGTGAAGAGAGGAAGTATCCAGCCATGAAACAAACCATGAATCGTATCTCCTCGCGCAAACTGTTCGCCCTGATCCTTTGCGCGGCGCTCGCCTTGGCTTCCCAAGCCGCGTTCGCGGCGGACGTTCCTACCGTAGGGATCATCCAGTTCGCGCCGCATCCCTCGTTGGACAACTGCACGGCAGGGTTCCTGCTGGGTCTTGAGGAAGGCGGTTACGTGGAAGGCGAAACCGTGCGCATTGATTTCCAAAACGCCATGGGTGATATGGCGACCAGCGACATGCAGGCGAAGAACATGGCCGCGCAGGGCGTCGCACTGCTGACGGGCGTCGCCACCCCCGCCGCGATGAGCGCCTACGCCGCGACGAAAGAAGCGGGCACCCCGAACGTATTCGTGGCCGTATCCGACGCAGTAGCGGCGGGCATCGTCCTGACGAACGAAGCGCCGGGCACTAACGCGACAGGCGTATCGGACGTGCTGAATCTTGAAAAGCAGCTGGAACTGATCCGCGCGTTCCTGCCGGACGCGAAGACGATCGGCATCCTGTACACGACCAGCGAGCCGAACTCCATCACCCACCTGAACCAGCTTCGGGAGCTTGCCCCCTCGTTCGGTTTCGAAGTGGACGCGCTGGGCGTCTCCGGGCCGTCCGAAGTCGCGGCGGCGGCGGCTGTGCTCGCCCCGCGCGTAGACCTGATCAACAACTTCGTGGACAACAACGTCGTGGATAACCTCTCGCAGGTGCTGCGCGCCGCCGACGAGGCCGGCATCCCCGTGTTCGGCTCCGAGGTGGAACAGGTGGTCAACGGGTGCCTCGCCACACAGGGCATCGATTATATCGAGGTCGGCCGCGCGGCAGGACTCATCGCCGCGGACATCCTTCGCGGAAACGCGTCGCCCGAAACCACCCCCGTGCTCCTTGTGAACGATGTGACGCCTGCCTACAACAGCCAGGTTGCGGAACGGTTGGGGCTGGTTCTGCCGGACGCGTACGCGGACGCGCTGGATGTGACGGCGGAATCATCCGCTGAATAAGACAGGAAAAACAGGAAAATAAGAAAGGAAATTGAGGCTTCACCATGGATGTATTCCTGCGGCTCTTGGTGAACGTGCTGGAGGAAGGGTTCATATACGGACTCATGGCGATGGGCGTTTACATCACCTACAGCGTGCTTCACTTTCCGGATTTATCGGTGGACGGTACGTTCCCGCTGGGCGCGTGCCTGACGGCGGCCCTCATCAATATAGGCGCACACCCCCTCGCGGCGATCGCTTTAGCGTTCGCCGCCGGGTGCGCCGCGGGGGCTGTGACGGGCTTCCTGCACGTAAAACTGCGCATTACGGATTTGCTCTCCGGCATCCTCGTCATGACGGCGCTATGGTCCGTAAATCTGGTGATACTCGGTGGGCGCGCCGTACTGCCCTTCTATAACAAACCGACGGTTTTCAATACGGGGCTGGCCTCGCTGCTTACGGGCGGCCTGCACAAACGGCGTGTGCTGCTGCTCGTGACCCTCTTCGCGGTGATCGTGAAACTGTTGCTGGATCTCTACTACCGCACAAAGTCGGGATTGCTGCTGCGCGCGACGGGGGATAACGCTCAGTTCGTATCCGCGCAAGGTGTCGATCCGGGTCGTATGAAGGTGCTCGGGCTGATGCTGGGCAACGGACTCGCCGCGCTGTCAGGCAGCGTGCTGGCTCAGCAAGCGGAGAGCGCGAATATACAAAGCGGCACGGGCATGGTTGTGATGGGTCTCGCTTCCGTCATCATAGGCTCCAGTTTGTTGGGCGGCTTGAGATGGATCAAAGCGACGACGGCGGTGCTGTTCGGTTCCGTCGCGTACAAGGCCGCGCTCGTCGCCGCCATGCAGCTGGGTCTCCCGACCAACTACCTGAAACTGCTCATGGCCGCGCTGTTCGTCGTCGCCTTGATCACTAGTCAGACGGCGAGCAAGACGGGCAAATCCCTGGAAGGGAGGCGCGCACATGCGAAATCCCGCTGACTTTCCAGCGAAACCGATGAACGATGCGAACGGCCATGCGAACGGGACGTCTTCTTCCGCGTTGGTATACCCGTCCGATTCTCCTCAAAACCCTTCGCGGGATCCCCTTGTGAGGATGGCCGGCATCCGCAAGACGTTCAACCGCGATTCTGTAAACGAACGCGTCGTGTTCACGGATTTTTCGCTGACGCTGGATCGAGGCTCTTTCGTTTCCGTCGTTGGCAGCAATGGTTCGGGCAAGACGACGCTGCTCAACGTCCTGTGCGGATCCATCCCGCAGGACGGCGGCACGGTGGAGATCGCCGGCAAAAACATAGACAAACTGCGGGAGCACGAGCGTTCGCGGTTCATCGGCCGGGTTTTTCAGGATCCATCGAAAGGCACGTGTGCGTCGCTCACCATTCTGGAGAATATGGCCCTTGCGGACAACAAGGGGCGCCCCTACTGGTTGGGACGCGGCGTTCCCCGAAAGCGGACGGACGTATATCGCGGTATGCTGGAACCGCTAGGTTTGGGGCTTGAAAACCAAATGAACGTGACAGTCGGCAGTCTCTCCGGCGGACAGCGGCAGGCTCTCGCGCTGCTCATTTCCGTAATGACGCCCCTGGAACTGTTGATACTGGATGAACACACGGCGGCTCTGGACCCGCGTTCCAGCGAAACCGTCATGGAACTGACGGAACGCGTCGTCCGCGAAAAGCGGTTGACGACGCTGATGGTCACGCACAACCTGCGTTTCGCCGTGGGATACGCCAGCCGGCTGATCATGCTCCATCAAGGCGGCGTCACGCTGGACGCCGCGCGCGGCGGGTGTTCCGTCGAAGATTTGCTTGCGAGGTTCAATGAAATCAGCATTGAGACGGGCAACGGCGTTTAACGCTTCGTTCTCACGGGAATGATTATGTCGTATATGAATGGGTGATGAAGCTTGAAAAAGATTCCGTTAAAAAACACGGACGGAACGCCCGAAAAAACAAACGGGTTTTGTCCGCAGACCCCCTTCCTTTACGGAACGTACAAGGAGGACGGCAGGCCAAATTTCGGGTTGTTCAATTGGTTCAGCTATTGCTGGGACGGTGAATTGCACGTAATGTGCTGTATTGGCGGCGCGAAACTGACAAAGGATCGCATTCACGCGACGGGGGTGTTCTCCGCAAACCTCGTCACGGAGCAGATGCTGCCGCTCGCCGACTGGTTCGGCAGCAATCCCGGATACGAAACGGATAAGAGGATTGACGGGTTATCGATCGAACGCGGCGCGGCTCTGAATGTTCCGACGCTTGCCGACAGTCCGTATACCTATGAGCTGGAAGTCAAGCAAAACATACCGCTTGACGAAGGTGAAATTTTCATCTGCCGCATCGCGAACATACTCATTGACGAACGATTGACGGATGAAACAGCCAGCGTGGATGAACGGTTTAAGCTCGTCTCGCCCGTATTGCTAACCGGTACGGAGCGTTATTACGGCGTAACCCCAAATGCGCTGGGCAAATGGAACCAATGGAAAAACACGAAGCCTGCATTGTGATCATTGGGCGCGTTTCCACATCGTCCAGTGTGGCGTAAGCGCGATCGGGCACGGACGCGAGTTTTGCGCAGGGCGCCTTCCGGGGCGACGGGCATTACCGCCTTGTGTGATCGGCGAAGCCGATGATATGGGCATTGACACGCCTGCTGATATCAGCTATAATGACCGTCGAAGTTAGTCTATGCTAACTTATCCATCAATTTACGGGAGGAATACCCATGGTTCAAACGTTTCGGAAACTCGTGTGCGCTGCCCTAGTCATGACGTTCGCCCTTTTCTCAATCGGCACGATGAGCGCGGACGAAACCGCGCAACCTCAATACCCCATCGAGATCAATCACGCCTTTGGTACGACACTGATCGAAAGCAAGCCCGAGCGCGTGGTAACGATCGCCTTTGGTAATCAGGACGTCGCCTTGGCGCTGGGCGTCGTGCCTGTAGGCTTCTCCGCCGCCAATTATGGCGTGCAGGATGAGAGCGGCCTGCTGCCGTGGACGGCGGAAAAGTTAAAGGAACTCGGCTGCGAAACCCCGAATGTGTTTCAAGATACCGATGGACTCGACTATGAGGCCATTGCCGATTCTGATCCAGATGTGATTCTCGCCGTCTATTCGGGCATTACGGAGGAAGAATACAAGCTGCTCAGCGAGATCGCGCCCGTGGTCGCTTATCCCCAAACGGCATGGACGGTCAGTTGGCGCGATTGGATTCGTTATAGCGCGCTGGGCATGGGCATAGCGGACGAGGGGGAACGGTTGATCGCCGATATCGAATCGTCGCTTTCAGAAAAGCTGGCTCAGTATCCCGAGATCAAGGGAAAGAGTTTCGTGTGGGTGACCTTCCGAGAGAACAACCTCTCCAATCTGCACGCTTACGCGCCCATCGATCCCCGCTGCGCTTTCCTGATTGAGGATCTAGGCCTCGCGTATCCTCAGCAGGTAAACGCCTTGATCGAAGAGGGCAAGTACTCGCTCAGCCTGAGCGCGGAGAATGCGGAATTGCTCTATGACGCGGATTTCCTGACCGGCTACAGCAGCGAATCCGCATACGCGGCCGCGAAAGCCGACGCGGTGCTTGGCAATATCCCGGCGTTAAAGAGCGGCGCGGTGGTGAGCATAGAGAGCGGCACGCCTCTGTCCGCAGCGCTGACGCCGACGCCCCTATCGATCCTATATTCCATTGACGAGTATCTCGCTAAGATCGCCGAAGCGATCGCCCAAGGCAATGAGTAAAAGCGGCTTTAACGGGGGGGAGCGGGACGTCCCGCTCCTCCCCAAACGCTTAGCGCCCGTGCTCTTCGCATTTCTTTTGCTATTGCTCTTCAGCGTCGCCGCGTCTTTATCGCTGGGTTCCCGCACGTCGTCTTTGCAAGAGTTGAAGGACGGCCTGTTTCATCCGGCTATAAACACGTATGGGGCGAATGTCGTTAGAAAGCGAATCTCTCGAACTGTGTTTTCGTTGTGCGTGGGATCCGCCCTGGGCGTTTCCGGTTCGTTGATGCAGGCTGTAACCCGCAACCCCATTGCCGATCCGTCAATACTGGGCGTCAACACGGGCGCGGCGCTGTTTGTGGTGTGCGGAATCGCTTTTTTTCAGATTACAACGGCTTTGCAGTACATCGGCGCGGCGCTGGCCGGAGCCATGATAACGGCCGTTTTCGTCTACGGCGTCGGCTCCATGGGGCGCGGAGGCGCTACGCCTATCAAGCTGGCGCTGGCCGGCGCGGCCACCAGCGCGGCGCTGTCTTCCGCCGTCAGCGCGATTCTATTGCCCCGGTCGTACGTCATGGATCAATACCGTTTCTGGCAAGTGGGCAGCGTGGGTTCGGCTACGTGGGCGGGCGTGGCGGCCTTTCTGCCCTTCTTAGCCATAGGTTTGCTCATAGCAGTATTTTCCTCCGCCGCGCTCAACGCGCTGGCGCTGGGGGATGAAGCCGCGACAGGGCTTGGCGTTCGCACGGGTTTATTGCGATTAGTATCCGCCTTCGGCGGCGTCCTACTTTGCGCCGCGACTACCGCGCTGGCCGGCCCCATCGGCTTTATCGGCTTGCTGGCGCCGCATGTGACGCGCCTTTTTCTAGGCGCTGATTTACGTTATACGATTCCCGCGTCCGCATTATCCGGCGCGGTTTTTTTAACGATCGCCGATGTGATTGGCCGTTTGCTCACCTATCCCGGCGAGTTGGAGGTGGGCATCGTCACGGCTTTCGTAGGCGCGCCTGTATTGATCCTCGCCGCGCGGCGGGCGAAAGTGTGCACCTGATGAAAAACGAAACCCTGGCGTTCATTTATAGTGGCCGGCAGCAACGTCGGCGTCGTTTCGCAGCCGTCACGATTCTTTTAGGCCTTTTAACGGCGGGTCTTTGCTGCGCCATGCTGCTGCTCGGCAACACCCTATATCCTGTTGCTACAGTCATAGAAGCGCTCCGCGGCGAAACGATCAAGGGGGCGACCTTTGCGGTGAAAACCATTCGGCTGCCCCGGATGTGCGCCGGACTTTTCGCCGGGTTTTCATTTGGCATAGCGGGCAGCGTTTTCCAGACCATGCTGCGTAATCCGCTGGCGAATCCCAATATCATCGGCATAACCTCCGGCTCCAGCGCAGGCGCGGTTTTCTGCATTGTGTTGCTGCACACAAACGCGGCGACCGTTTATTTCGCCTCGATCGCCTCGGGGCTTGCCGCCGCGCTGGTGATGTTCCTGCTTGTGAACGGCGGGAAATTTTCAAACGCTCGCTTGATTTTGGTAGGTATTGGCGTACAAGCGATGCTAAGCGCCGTCGTCAACTATGTCCTGCTTAAGGGCTCGGAGCGCGATATTCCCACCGCCATGCGATGGCTGAGCGGAAGCCTCAACGGTACATGGATGACGGAGTTGTATCCGTTATTCATCGGAGTATGGACGCTCACCCCTGTTGTGCTGATTTATACGAAGCGCCTATCCATGCTGGAATTGGGCGAAGAAGCCGCCGCAACCATGGGCGTAAATACGTCAAAAACCCGTGCCGCATTGATGATCGGCGCCGTCTTGCTCTCATCGATGGCTACCGCCGCCACAGGCCCGATCGCGTTTGTATCTTTTCTGGCGGGGCCGATCGCCAAGCGGCTTGTGGGCTATGGCAACACCAACCCGCTTCCCGCCGGATTGTTTGGCGCGGCGCTGACGCTGGCGGCTGACCTGCTGGGACAGTTCGCTTTTGAGACCCGCTTCCCCGTAGGCGTGATTACCGGTTTGCTGGGCGCGCCTTATTTGATCCTTCTGTTGATCCGAATGAATCGAACGGGGGCGTTTTAGTGAAAGGGGCAATGAAAGAGACTCACGCGTTCCGGACGGAGAACGTGGTGTCCGGTTATGACGGGAGGGCGATTGTACGAAACGTGGGACTGACGATCCCCGAGCGAAAGATCAGCATAATCATCGGGGCGAACGCTTGCGGAAAAACTACGCTGCTCAAGACAATGGCTAGGCTGATCAAACCGATGTCCGGCAGCGTGACGCTGGACGGAAAGGAGATTGGCGCCTATTCACCCAAAAAGCTGGCGCGTATCGTTGGGCTTTTACCGCAGTCCCCCATCATACCGGAAGGCATCGCCGTGAGCGATCTGGTGGGCAGGGGCAGATTTCCGCATCAAAAGATGCTGAAAGGCTGGACAAAAGCGGATTACGAGGCGGTCGCCGAAGCCATGGAAACCATGCATGTCGCAGAGTTGGCTAACCGCAGTATTTCCGAACTCTCTGGAGGGCAGAGGCAGCGGGTATGGATTGCCATGGCGCTGGCTCAACAGACGGATATTCTGCTGCTGGATGAGCCTACCACATTTTTGGATATCGCCTACCAGGTGGAGATCTTAGAAATGTTGCACGAACTAAACCAAACAAAGGGCATCACCATTGTCATGGTGCTGCACGATATCAACCTTTCGGCGCGCTATGCTCAACATATCTTTGCGATGAAAGACGGTCGATTGATCGCCCAAGGTTCGCCTAGAGAGGTGATCACAACGGAAAACATCCGAAATATATTCGGCCTGGACAGCGTAGTGATCCAAGATCCGGTGAGCCATTCA
>JAITDK010000085.1 GCA_031282605.1 Oscillospiraceae bacterium | reverse complement strand
TGAGGTGAGGCGAGAGGGCGAAGCGGCGCTGCTGATCGTAGAGGATACGGGCATAGGTATACCGAAAGAGGATCGGGAAAGGATATTCGAGCGGTTCTATCGTGTTGACAAGAGTCGTGGTGGGGCGATTCCGGGCACAGGGCTGGGGCTGGCGATTGTGAAGCACGCGGCGATGCTGCACGGCGCGCGGGTAAGCGTGAGCAGCGGGGTGAAGGGGACACGTGTGGAGGTCAGGTTCGGTTAGGCGAGAGCTCCCCGACGGCGGAAGAGGTTCCCCGGCGACAGGGGGGCTTTTATTATGCCGTCCTGTGTGGTATAATCCAACAAGAATCGTAGCAAAACGCGCAGCGCGGCGGTTTGCCTGATGTTTAACCAAGCGTTCAGAAACTTAAAGGGGGCGGCGCTTATGATGGGAAACTTCTTCAACCGCATGTATTATGGCAAGGCCGGACAGGGCGACTATCGGCCAGAGGATCTGCCGGCGAATCGATGGGCGCTGTTCCGCGAAATGTTCCGAATACGATGGAGCGGGATTGTGCGCGCGAACCTGTTTCACCTGCTGTTCTTTATCCCCGCTATATTGTGGACGCTGCTGAATCTCGGCTTGCTCATGTTATTCGTGCCGGAAAGCGCCGAACCCGACGCCGCGCAGCAGTTCCAAAACATCGACATCCTCTTCCAATACCTGCTGATCATGTTCCCCTGCATCGCCATAACCGGCCCGTTCACGGCTGGTATAACCACTATCCTGCGCAACTGGGCGCGCGACCAACACTCCTTCTTCATGAGCGATTTCTGGGATACGGTAAAGGCCAACTGGAAACAAGCGCTGGCCGTGTCATCAATAACAGGCCTGCTGCCCGTAATCGTCCTAGTGTGCTGGCGGTTCTACGGCGGCATGGCGGTCGACAACCTGTTCTTCATGCTGCCCCAGATGCTGGTGTTGGTAATCGCGCTGATATGGCTGCTGGCGCTGACGATCATCTACCCTCTAATGATCACGTATGATCTGAAGCTTGGCACGCTGCTGCGCAACGCGCTCGTGCTGTCGATCGGCCGCCTGCCTCAATCGGTGGCGATTCGCCTTGCCTCGCTCGCGCCGCTGGCGCTAGGCATCGCCGTAGCATGGCTTTTCCCGACGTGGGCAGGGTATGTTATGCTCGTTCTTGGGATATTCTACCTGACGATAGGCTTTGGGCTGAACCGCTTCATATACTGCTCGTACGCGAACGCGCTGTTCGACAAATACATCAACCCCCGCATCGAGGGCGCGCCGGTAAATCAGGGTCTGCGCCAGTACACCGACGAGGACTATGAGGTCGACCCGACGCTGCCGCAGCCTAAACAGGGGAAATAACGCTTGTACGACGATACGTTCGCCGGCGTATACGATCGGCTGATGGAGGACACGGACTACCACGCTTGGGCCGAGCATTACGCCGCGCTGTTCCGCCAGGCCGGCCTGCCTTCCGATCCGAGGCTGGTTCGGGCGCTGGACGCCGCTTGCGGCACGGGCAACATGACGCTCGCCCTTCACGCGCTGGGATACAGGATGACCGGCGCGGATCGCTCGGTTGAGATGCTGGCGGTCGCCTCCGAAAAGTCGCGCTCACGCGGGATCGCGATACCCTTTATTCGGCAGGATATGCGCAGCCTGGCTGTGCACAGGCCGATGGACGCCGTAGTCTGCGCGTGCGACGGCGTCAACTACATGCTGACCGACGATGACGCGCGCCGGTTCTTCACGGCGGCGAGGCGCGCGCTGAAGCCTGGCGGCGGGTTGTTTTTCGACATATCCAGTGCGTACAAGCTCGAACGCACGCTGGGCGGACGTTGCATCGGCGAAGACAGGGGCGATATAGTCTTTTTGTGGAGAAACGAGTATAATCCACTCAAGCGTGTTATCGCTATGGACTTGACCTTCTTCACACGTGAACCGGACGACCGCTACCGCGCGTCGCGCGAGACGCACATCCAGCGCGCGCACGACGCCGACAGGATCATCGCGCTGCTGAAGGACTGCGGGTTCAAAAACGCGCGGGCGTTCGGCGAAATGTCCCTGTATCCGCCGGAACCGTCCTGCGAACGGATACATTTCGCGGCTGTGCGGGAAGACTAGCAGTCGCCGGCATTTTCTTACGGCGACTAATCAGGCCTTGGTCGGACTTTGATTAGGCTTGGAACTTTCGGAGGAAACCGGATGCGAACGGATCGGCTGCTGCATATTACATTAGGGGCGGGAGCGGCGCGAGTGCTGATGTGCGACGCGACGCGCGCGGCTCAAACCGCTAGACTGACCCATGGCGCAAGCCGGGTGTGCTCGGCGGCGCTGGGCAGGGGCATAGCCGGAGCGGCGCTGTTGAACGCGCCGCGCAAGGGCGAACGCCTTACCCTGACGTTCCACGGCGACGGTCCGGCGGGCGCGCTGGTTATCGCGGCGGGTCCGGGCGTGCTGAAGGCCTCTATCGACGAACCGACGGTCGAACTGCCGCTTAAACCCAACGGCAAGCTGGACGTCGGCGGCGCGATAGGCCGCGAGGGCCGCGTGATCGTCGTGCGCGACATGGGGTTGAAACAGCCGTATGTCGGCCAGAGCGCGCTGGTATCTGGCGAGATCGCTGAGGATCTGGCGATGTACTGCACCGTCAGCGAGCAGCAGCCTACCCTGTGCGCGCTGGGAGTCAGGATCGGCGCAACTAATTTGGGCGGCGGCAAGGGCGGCGAAGACGTCGTCGCGGCGGGCGGTATCATGATTCAGCCGCTGCCGGGCTGCCCTGAATCGCTGCTGGCCGCGCTGGAATTGCGGCAGGAATTGTTCGCGGATATCAGTGCGGCGATTGAGTCCGAGAGCCTCGAGTCGCTGGCCTTCGGTTTCTTCAACGGATTGGAGCCGGAGATACTGCGGGAGGAGCCGCTCGAATATCATTGCGATTGCGGTCGCGCTCGGATGGAGAAGGCGTTGATAGCGATGGGACGCGACGAACTGACGTCGATGATCGAGGAGCAGGACGGCGCGGAACTCACTTGCCACTTCTGCCGAAGCGCCTACGAGTTCAGCGTGGATCAGCTGCGAACGCTGCTCGCGCTGTCCAAATAATGACGAACGGCGTTGCGGGTTGGAAAATTATGATGAAAGCGCAGGACTTGACATGTCGGAACTGAAGCAGGACTGGGGCCAGGTATTGCCATTCACACGCAGCGCGAAAGAGCTGCACGCCCGCGCGCTGACCCAGCGCAAGGGCAAGCAGTGGATGAAGGCCGCCGAACTGCTGTGCCGCGCTGCGGAGCAGGATCCGCAAAACGAACAAGTGTTGATCGATCTGGCGCAGACATACGCGCAGATCGGATGCAGCGCCTTGGCCAACCGCGTCCTTTTGCGTGTATTGCATAACAACTCCGAACGCAAGGATCTGCTATACGATATGGGGGTCAACTTCTTCTCGATGCAGTCGTGGCCGCAGGCGCACGATTGCCTTAGCCTGTATATCCGAAGCTGCCCGACGGGCAAATCCCGCCGCGAAGCCAACGATCTGATCCTCTACCTCTACATGCAGCAAAACTCGCGCGTCGAGCGGCGCATACAGCGCGCAACATCCGCGTATGCCGACGGCAAGCACTCGCTGGCCTCGCGGTTGATGAAGCGCACGTTCGCCGTGTCGCCCCTTAACGGAGACGCGCACGCCGTGGCCGCGTTCCTGCAGCTATCCGACGGCGACGCTAAGTCCGCGCTGAACCTTGCGCGCCAAGCGTATAAACTGGATCACCGCAACACCCGCGCGTTGTGCGCGATGGTAGTCTCGCTATCGCAGCTGAACAGCCGCTCCGCCGCGGTCAAGTTCCTGCAGCGAGCGGTCGACGAGGCGGAATCCGAGGCGGAACGCATAATGGTCGTGCATACGGCTTGCGAGATTGAGGCGTACACCCACGCCTTGTCCCTGCTGCAGACCCTCACCAACGAACAGCCGCTTGAGCCGACTCTCACCCACCTGCTGGCCGTGTGCTACTGCCACGCGGGTCGCGAGAAGGACGCGCTGCCGCTGTGGGCGCGGCTGCGCCGGATCGATCCGGAAGACACGATAGCGGACTATTGCTTCGAGTCGCTGCGCGCCTCTATCGCGCGTCAGGAGGAATTCCGCCCGTCCCACATTCGCGCCGTGCCGATGGATGAGACGCTGCGCAGACTGGGTCGCATACGCGAGCTGGCCGACGGCGACGTTGAAACGCTGCAGAACGTATGGCGCGAACGCGATGAGATCCGCCGCCTGGTATCGTGGGGGCTGAATCAGCAGGAACCGCGCATCCGCTCCGTCATGCTGGGATTGCTGCGCGTCGCGGGCGACGATCACGCACGCTGGATGCTGCGCGAGGCGCTGATATCAATCGAACAGCCGGACTCAATCAAGCAATCTTACCTGGAAGCGCTGTATGAAATGGGCGATCCCGGCCCACATTATGTAACAAACAGCCAAGGATTTTCCGTCGCGCTCGTGCAGGCGGCCGAGAGTGTCCCGCTATCCAGCCCGGATGAGCGGATGCTCAAAAAGCTGGCCGCGCGGCTGCGCATCGAGTTCGGCGACGTATCCGATACCTTGGAGGCGGTCTGGCAGCGGCTGCTGCGCGAGGAAGGCGAGATCGCCGACACGGATAGCTGGATCAGCGCGCTGGAATGGGTGTTCCGCGAGCGTATGGGTCGGAAGGAATCCCCTGCCGAACGGCGAGTAATGCGCCGCGTCCGCCGCCTGAAGACCATATGGGATCAGATGGATCGCGAGTCGCTGGGCGAGACGCAAGACGACGGCGGCATAAAGCCCGCCGCTCAGCCGGAAGGCGTGCGTCCGTTGGACGCGTGGCCCGCGCTGGAAGGTTACCTCGACGGCCAGGAGGCGTGTAAGACATCGCCTGAACCGTCAAAGCCCGAACCCAAAAAGAAAACGCCGTCGAAACCGCGGTCAGGCGCGTCCTCGAAAAAGAAAACGCCGCCGGAAGCGGACGAAGCCAAGAAGCTCGACCTGCCGCCGATGGCGACCATGCCGACCATTCCTGTCGAGCCGCAGACGCCGCGCAAGCGTAAACCGCGCGCCGCACCCACGTCGCCAACGGGCCCAGGCAAGGAATAGCAGGAGCATTCGTATGATCGAATCTAATGAAGTTCACGCTGAAGATCCGGAAGTAACCGTCGCCGAAGCCCGCCCATGTCCCGACTTCGATCGCGAGTTTGAGCGATTCACCCACGCTTGGCTGCGCAAGTATGCGTCCAAATACAACGGCGACCTCGCGCGAATGGAATCCCGCATCCCCGACCTATACGTTCGCTGGTTGAACATCCCCGCCCCGTGGCTGAACGGACAGACGCCGGGGTTGTATTTCGCGGGATGCACCGATCCGGCGGAGCTGCTGGAGTGGGCGGCGGACTACGCACGTGCCGACGTCGCGCTGCCCGCGCCGCTGACGGATAGGCTGATCTCCATGCCCGGCGTGGAGGACGCGTTAATGCGCGCGCTCGCCGACGTGGCGACGCCTTACACGCTGCGGCTCACGATCGTGTCGATGCTCTCCGACCTAAAGTCGGTCAAGCCGCTGATGCTGTATATCAAGTGGATCGCCCACCGCGCGCCGCTGCTGGATCACGGCGAACACGTCCACCGAGAGGACGACCTGGCCGAGATATGCGCCGAGGCTCTGACGCGGATGGGCGCGATTATCGTGGAACCCATACTCGCGGCGGCGCCGGAAGCGAACCTCGCTGGGCAGGAAACGTTCCTGGATATACTATGCAACTTCCCCGGCGACGAACGGATCGTCGAGCTGGGGTTGAGTCTGTTCGAGCGCAAGCACGGTTCGACCGCGCTGATCGCGGCGTACCTGGGCAAGCTGGGCGATCCAAGGGCGCTGCCGTCGCTGGAACGCTCGTTGAACAGCGGACGGTTGTCGTACTTGGACTATATAGAGGTGCGTAACGCGGCTGAGGCGCTGGGCGGCGACGCGCCGTCGCTGGAACCGGACTTCGCGGGCGATCCCGATTACGAGTCGTTAAAGATGCTGGACGTGAAGTGAGCGCGCGTGACTGACGTCGGGACGCGGATAGGCGTTTATATCCATATACCGTTCTGCATACGAAAGTGCGCTTACTGCGACTTTTACTCGCTGCCGTCCGGCGATGTGCCGAAGCGGTTCGTCGGCGCGCTGATCCGCGAGATAGGCATGGCCGCCGAACGATTCGCGCGGGCGAACGTTTCGACGATATATATCGGCGGCGGCACGCCTTCGCTGCTGAAGCCGGAGGATCTGGACGGTATCATACACGCGGTTCGCGGCGGTTTCGATGTGGACGGCGATTGCGAACTGACGCTTGAGGCGAACCCTGGAACGATCGATGCGGACAAACTGATCGCCTACAGCCGCGCGGGCGTTAATCGGCTGTCCATCGGCGCGCAGGCGTCGCAGGATCGCTTGCTTGCGCTGCTGGGGAGGATTCATCGCTGGGACGATGTGACGCGGGCGGTGAATGACGCGAGGCGCGCGGGCATTGACAACCTGTCGGTCGATCTCATTTACGCCATTCCCACCCAAACCTTGAACGACTGGCGGGACTCGCTGAACAGGGTCGTCGGCCTGGACGCGTGTCATGTCTCCTGCTACGAACTGACGCTCGAGCCTGGCACCGTCATGTATAATACATATAAGCCAATAGATGAATCTGTGGCTCTGGCCATGCAATCCGACACGCTGCGGATACTCGGCGGCGCGGGCATATCCCGCTATGAGATATCCAACTATGCCAAACCCGGCAAAGTCTCGCGGCATAACGTGGGTTACTGGCTGCGCCGGCCATACCTGGGGTTCGGACCCGGCGCGCACAGTTTATGGGGTGCCGAACGTTTCGCTAACCCCTCGAACCTGGACGAATGGCTGGGCGGTATTGAATCCGGCGAAGCGGCCTGGTCGATCACGGAGACGCTGACGCGATCCGACGCGGCCTTCGAGACGATGATGCTAGGGCTGAGGATGGTCAAGGGCGTGTCGCTGCCGTTATTTCAGAGCGAGTATGGCGCGACGCCGTTCTCGTTGTGGGGCGGAGCGTTGGAGGAGATGCGCCGCGTCGGCTGGATGGACTGGGGCGCGGAACGGATATGGTTAACGCCGCTTGGGTTAGACGTGCATAACGCGGTGTGCGGAAGACTGCTATAGCATGGCTATAGGACAGCGAGAGCGCGATTAGAGGAAGATAAAAAGGGTTAAGGAACGTTTTGGAAGACGTTAGAGGAGGACGGTTGAACGCGGCGGTTTCGTTCGCAAAGCGACGAATCGCCGACATACGCAAACCGCCGCCTCTTCAAGGAGACGGCGGCGGGTGGATGTAGGCGATCTACGCCGAGATGGACGGTTTTGCGAAGTCGTCGATTAGTATAAACCGCTCTATGCCCTTGGCCACGCCATTGTGGGTGTTGGAATCGGTGGTGTAACGTGCGGCGCTGCGCGCGGCGTCCGCGGCGTTGCCCATGGCCACCCCATAACCCACGGCGGCGAGCATTGACGCATCGTTATCGTTATCGCCAAAGGCCATTACCTGATCCAGCCGGATGCCCAGACGATCCGCGAGTTGGCTCACCGCGTATCCCTTATGGATGCCGGAGGGCATGATCTCTATATTAGTGAACCATGAACTGGTTATATCTATTCCGGGGATCATTGACAGTTTTTTGCGCAACGGGCGCAAGCGTTCCGGGTGATCAAGCTCGGAATAGACCATCTTATGCGCGCCGGAGGCGGCCATTTCATACATTGCTTCTCGAGTACCGTCGTTTGTATCGACCCCGGCGCGCGGCGAACCGCGCAGCATACGGCGGAATTGAGGGGTTCTATACGTCAGCACAGTCTCGCCTTGATACATGACCAGCTCGCCCGTCTGATTGAGCAGCGCGTCCAGGCACGCCTTCGCCGCCAATGGCGATATACGGTGATCCTCCAGGACGTCGCCGTCCGGCCTGTCCAGCACATATGCGCCGTTCAGAGCGAGTATTGCGCACTCTTCCAGTCCGGCGTTCAGAGCAATGTCGCTGATGAATCTAGCGTCGCGGCCCGAACATATTGCCATAGAGATTCCACGGTCATATACCGCCTGCAGCGCGCGCAAATCCTCCTCCGAAAAGGCGTCCCCATCTGCGATGAGGGTTCCGTCCAGATCGGTGACAAGCAAGCGAATGTCGTATCTCAACGGACTCTCACTCCTTTGGCGCTGTTACTAACGGCGTCATATGTAATTCTATATGGTCGTTTACACCTTTAGCCCCACTAAATTATAAATCACTATGCCCAAAAGATCAACCGGATATTTACAAAATCATACGACAATTATGCGATCAAAAATTGTGAATTCGGCTAAAAAACCCAAATATAGTTTTCCTATATGGCTTGACGATGTATCTTTATGTCGGGTTTTGTAGGACGGTTGTTGGTCATAGTTTCCTTTTTGGCTGGGGGAAGGGGGGGAGAGGACTGGTTGTGCTGCGAGGTGGGGAACTGGTTACGCTCCGGAACAGACTATCCAGGGACAACAGGCAGTCCGAAGCCGGTAGATTGTGTATCACGATGGTCCAGGCGAAGCCTGGTCAGGTTTCGAAAGGGCGGATAGCCCTTCGCAGGGTCTGGGACAGAGTCCCAGGCTCCCCGCAGGGACGTTC
>JAITDK010000055.1 GCA_031282605.1 Oscillospiraceae bacterium | reverse complement strand
CGCCTCGCGGCCCGACGATTCCCTGCGGGCCGGTTGCGCCGCGCACTCCGGCGGGACCTTGCGATCCCTGCGGGCCGGTTGCGCCACGATCACCCTTGAGTCCTTGCGGTCCCTGGGCGCCAGCCGCTCCGGTCGCGCCGCGCGCTCCCACGGGTCCTTGCGGCCCCTGGGCGCCAGTCGCTCCGGTCGCGCCGCGCGCTCCCGCGGGTCCTTGCGGCCCCTGGGCGCCAACCGCTCCGGTCGCGCCGCGCGCTCCCGCAGGTCCTTGCGGCCCCTGGGCGCCGGTCGCTCCGGTCGCGCCGCGCGCTCCCGCGGGTCCTTGCGGCCCCTGCGGGCCACGGACGATCAACGCCGCATCCCTTACCTCAACCTGCTCCTCGCATACCGCGATAATTTCGTCGGCGTCACGCGTGACGCGCATAGTATTCAGCGCGTCGGTTGACAGCTTGGTGCCTGCATAAGCGCGGCGGGTGCAATTTGTTTTGCTAGTAGGCATTATATGATCCTCCTGATATTGTTGGGGGTTTAGGATCTATTCCCCGAATGGCAGCCCCGCTGACGCTGAGAGCCTTATAGCCGCTTGATTATGAGGAAGTGGCTGGCCGCAGGCCGCGCTCAGCATACAGTAAGCCTGCCATGCCGCGGTTAACGCGCGTTGACGCGTTCGCCGCGCCGAATAATACATCGAATGGCAGATGCATTGATACATTAGTTAGATTGATTAACGTGTCTGACCCGAGATTATCGGATGGTGAATTGTTAATGATTGTGCTTATGATTGTCCCTGTTAATGACTAAGCTCGCGTCCAGTTATGCTTTGCTGAATCTTGTTATCAGGTTCATTAGTGGATTCATCGGAACGCGGCTACTCTATATTACGCGGCCATATGGCATCTGTGACTGTATTCGGAATAAAAATATACATAAAAACGCGCCGGCATTCACCAGCCGGCGCATCCAATCCAGTTCAGAATATTGCAGTGATTTTTAATGGTTCACAAAGGCCGCCTTACTTCGCGATTAAAGAGAACAGATTCATCGCCGAGAACACGGGCGCCCATATCAGCGCCATAGTGGACATCAGCTTGATCATAATATCCTGGTTCGGGCCTACGACATCCTTGAAGCCGTCGCCCACGGTATCGCCGTTCACGGCCGCGTCGTGGATATCCTTATACCGAGCCGCGCCGTATTGCGCGGTCAGTTCGGTTTCCATGCTCTTTATGTATTTCTTTGCGTTGTCCCACGCGCCGCCGCTGTTGGCGGTCGATGTCGCCATCGTGACGGAGTCCAGGATTGTACCCAGCAACAGTCCGCCCACGAACAACGGCCCGAGCAGGAATCCGCCTATGATGGGTGTGGCGAGCGCTACAATGCAGGGTCGCACCATCTCGCGTAGCGCGCTGTTAGTGGCGATGCGTACACACTGAGCATAGTCCGGCTTGGCGCTGCCTTCCATCAATCCCTTTATCTCACGGAACTGGCGGCGAACCTCCTCGACCATGTGATCGGCGTTGCGCGTAACCGCCAGCAGCATTTGCCCAGAGAGCCAGTGCATCAATCCGACGCCAACGAAAGCGCCGCCGATCAGCAGGAAGTTCGTGATGACCATGCTTTCGCCTTGCTGGCCTATGGATTCAGAGAACGACAGCATCAGCGACAGTGCGGCAAGCACGCCCGAGCCGATCGCATAGCCCTTGCCAATAGCGGCGGTTGTGTTGCCCTGCGAATCAAGGCTGTCGGTGATCTCGCGCACGTGCGGATCCTGCTTGGACATTTCAGCGATGCCGCCCGCGTTGTCGGAGATCGGGCCGTATGTATCCACCGTCACCGTCGCGGCAACGAAAGAGAGCATCCCGACGGCCGCGATGGGCGAACCATACGAACCGCAGAAAAAACTGGCCAGTATGACCGCGCCGCCCAGCACGAGGCAAGCGGGCAGGCAACTGCGCCAGCCGGACGACATGCCGCCCGTAATCAGCAGCGCGGTGCCCTTCTTGGCCAGTTCGGCTATGTTCTGTGTTTCTTTATACCGCTCGCTGGTGTACCGCTCGGCCAGCATACCCAGCGCTATACCCGCGATAACGCCTACAATGGCCGCCAGCCACGGCGAGATCCATCCGAACCGGAACTGCGCCGGAGCGGTATTTTGACCTCTAAAGAATATCAGGCTCAACGCCAACGAACCTAGACCAATCATCGCGGCGGACGACCACAGCGACAGGTTCAGCTCGCGGCTGGGGTGGTTGGACGCCTTCTTATAGATGACGTACGCGATGCCGATGATGCACGCTATAAGTCCAAGCCCGACGACAGTCAGCGGGAACTGCATCATGCGCGTGAGCAGCTCGTCCGATATCTTAGCCGTTTCGGGATTGCTGGAGTTTTTTAGTATCGTGTACATCGTGGTGGGCAGCACGGTAGCGGCGGATATCGAGCCGATCGTGCTCTCTAGCAGATCGGAACCGTTTCCGGCCACGTCGCCCACGTTATCGCCCACGCAGTCCGCTATGACCGCCGGGTTGCGCGGGTCGTCTTCGGGGATGCCCAGCTCGCTCTTGCCGACCAGGTCGGCGCCCATGTCCGCACCCTTTGTGTATATGCCGCCGCCCAGGCGATTGAACAGCGCGACGGTAGAGCAGCCCAGCGAGTAGCAAGTGATCACCTGCGTGAACACCGTCATCTCTATGCCCAGCCAATTCCTGATCGGCACGAGATTAACCGGATTCGCGAACGCCTGCCAGAATCCCACCAATAGGTAAACGATCAGCAGCCCCAGCAGCGCGAACCCGCCTACCGACAGGCCCATGACCGAGCCGCCTTGAAACGCTACCTGAAGCGCCTTGCCCAGCGCGGTTTCATCCTCGCGCGCGACACCTTCGCGCGCCGCGTTTGTGACGCGCACGTTGGCGATGACGGCGGCCTTCATGCCGCACAGACCCGCAAGCGAACTCATCGCGGCGCCGATCAGCAGCGCCAGCCCAGCCCACGGGGTAAAGAACACGCCAAACAGCACGGCGATCAGCACGATGATCGGTATGTCAATAGCGAATTCGCGGCTCAAGAACGCGTCCGCGCCTTCCTTGATCGCCTGAGCGATCTCTTGCATCTGAGGCGTCCCGGCGGACATGCTCGCAACCTTGCGGTAGTTCGCATACGCGAACAACAGCGACAGCACTACGCCCAATCCCACCGTATAGATCATAATCGGCACCAGGTATCACACCCTCCTATAAATGATAACCGAGCAGCATCCGCAAACGGATTAGAGTATAGCACACTTTCGCCGGTCTTTCAATCATGGCGGATTCGCGGAAATTCTTAGCGGGACGGGATAAAATTCGCCGCTGGAACAGCGGCGTCTTACTGTCTCGGCGGCGAATCAGCGTCAACTTGCCTTCCCCAGTTACGCCAAACAGCTGTCCCACACCGTGACGCCGCTCTCTTGGAAGTACACGTCAAGCCGGGCGGCCAGCGTCCGTTCGTCTACGCCTTCCTTGCGTATCACCATGAAAAACCCGCCGCCGCCCGCGCCGCATATCATCGCCCCGTCGATCAGGTCGGCGCATACGCGCTCCAACAGGTCTATGCAGCGGTTCGTCGAGCCGGGATCAAGCGCCTTCGACAGCTCCCAGTGACGGCTCAGCAGCCGCGCGAATCCCTTGATATTCCCACGCTCCAGTTCAAACCCCATCAGCGACGCCAGCCGCTGTATCTTCGACAATATCTTCAATGAATCGCGGTCCGCGTCGATCACCTTGCCCGCTATATCGCGCAGTATGTTCCGCGCGAGCCGCCGCTGCCCTGTGTAGATCAGCGACAATCGTTGGTTTAGCTCATCCCGCGCCGCTTCCGCCAACCGTACGGGCTGCACGTGCAGGCGCTGCGGCGCGCCGCCGCATGACGTGATCAGCTTGATCCCGGGGAACAGCGCCCCCGCTTGATCCTGCCAGCCTCCGCCCGTGGCCATCGCCTGCTCCGCCAACAGCGTCCGCTCCAACACGGACATGTCGTCGTCCGGCAAGCCGAACAGCTGCGACACCGCGCGGATCGCCGCCGCTGCCAGTATGCTCGACCCGCCCATCCCTGAACCCCTCGGCAGATCGCTCGACACACCTACCTGCAATCCGCCGCCCCACCGTTCAACCGGGACCAATCCCGTCGCGCCGCGCTGTATGACGCCCGCGGCAATGAGTATCGCCCGTCCCAGCGCGAACTGCTCCCTTGGATCGATGTCGCGTCCCAGCGCATCCAGCCTGTCAAACTCATGGTAACGCACGCTGTCCTCCGCGTTTGCCGCATGCGGGTCGAACGTCTCCAGCCGAATAATGGGACGGTCGAGTCGCCTTGCCCACGCGCGCAGCGGACGCTTGCCACCCAGCAGCGCCGCCGCGTTCAGCACCGTGCCGCCCTCCATCAGGCAGTAAGGCGGCGTATCGCTCCAGCCGCCGCCGAAGTTGATACGCGCGGGCAGCGTCACGTCGGCCTCACGCTTGATCATCCGCATGATCGACGCGCGCTCCAGCCCTTTAGCCGACGCCTCAAACATATAGCGGTTGATCGTGTCGTAGCAGCGATCCTCAAACGACGCGTCGTGGGTGATGTGATACAACGCATGGTTTAATCTCATCGCCAGAGGGTATGGCGCGCCTCCGCGAGCGATAGCGGCCAGCATACGTATCTGCCGTAAACGCTCCGGACCGCCGCGTGATATCTGCGATACCGCAAGGTTGTATGTCGAGCCGCAACGCAGCGCGTCCAGCATCCGTTCAACGCGTATGGCGTCCTCCAGCGCGTCCTCATCGGCGAGTATCCGCTTTACGTCAGCCATCTCGAACGACTCGCGCAGGCTTAGCCGCGCGGATCGCGTCCATTGCGCGCGCGCGTCAGCGTCGGTTGGATCGACCAGCAGACGAAGCAGTAAGCGCGCATTGTCCGCCGCCTCCGACTGATTAGCCCCCGGAGCGTATAGCGGCGCGTCCCACAGCGTGACAGAGCCATCAGCCCCGATATCCCGCAGGTTCCCCAACACGCTGGACCGCCACGACGACTTAGGGTTGTCCGCCACGCCGTAAACGCGTATCACATACCGTCCGCCGCGCAGCGGCAGTCCGTGCATCGCGGTGTCCGCAGGTATTTCGCCCGTCGTCCAGTCTATGTGCGACAACGCAGCGCCATCGCCTATCACCGCTTTAGTTCCGACACGCGCGCATTCCATGTACACGCCGCCGCCAATGGACGCGCCCGGTTCCGTCAGCGAACGCACGCCCGCGCTGGATTCCCTCTCGCCCGTGCATAGCACGCACCGCCGCCAGCCTAGCGCGCCATACTCCGTTTGAGCGTCGAGCATCAACCGACGCAATTCCTTCGTCGTGCCGAAATGGATAAACTTGGCGGGCGATAGGCATATCATCCGCAGAGGGGTATCGCGAAGGGTGTTCCACAGCGCGCGCCGACAATCAAGCAGCGCGTCGGTGAGACGGTATTCCGCGTCCTGCGCCAGGTAGGATTCCAGCGTGGAGTCGGTCGCCAGAGGGTAGAGGAAGTCGCCATAGAAGCTAAGCCGCGTTTCCTCGTTGATGAATCTTGCCGCGGATTCGTCGTCCTCCACCAGATCGGCCAGCCGTTCCAGCAGCGACGCGTCCAGCCATACCGCGCCGGTGTCCAGGAATACGCGGTCGTCGCCATGCACAGCCCCGCATTCACGCAGCGACGATAGCGGCTGCTTGTGCATGAACGCCTTGACGAACCCGCGCTCGTCGCCCAAGAACACGCCGTGACGTTCGCCCATTTCAGCAGGCACGCCGACGGTAAGGCACGCGGCGCGCGACCATTCCAGATCGATCTGCAGCGGACTGAACAGCAGCAGCACATCACCGCACAGCGTGAGCATCCCGCCAGGCACGCGCGCCGGCACCCCCGCCAGCGCGATCATCAGCTCGTCGAACAGCGACGAGCCGCGCCCGTCCGGCAGTAACCGTGGCACAGGCGAGAACAACTTACCCAGCGCGGAATACTGTGGCACGCGCTGGCTATCGCCACCGGAGTGTACGACCAGGACGCGCCGTTTCGAGAACGGTGATCCGCCGTCCTGGCGCCGCAGTATCTTCAATAGGTGAAGCGTCGCGCCGCCGCTGCCCACGCGTTTCCCGTCTGGATCGGCTATGACGGAGAAGCGAGTTTGCGCCGGGAGCCAGCCGCGCGACTTGCGCCGATCTATCTGCGCGCGATAAGCGTCAGCCTGAGCCTCGTTGGACGCGGTGATCACCACATCCGACCAGGTGTCCTTCTCGGCGCGCTGGGCGATTGAGCGGAAGTCAGACCAGCTATCGTCCAGGCTTTGGCGCAAAAACGCCGTGTTGACCTGCTGCATGGTCAGGGTTTCATGATCCATTTATAGCTCCTTGCTTATGTTGCAGTGACTATGTATTGACGGGCGGCACGGCGGCGCGGCGGCGCATCCGCGCCTTCGGGAAGTGCACTGCGCGCCCTCGCTACGCTCAACTCACGCCCCCTCCCGACCTCCCCCGGGCTTGGAACGAGGGAGCGGGGGAACGGGTTGCGTTACGGAACAGACTATCCAGGTACAACCGGCGATCCGAAGCCGATGGCATGTGTATCACGATGGTCCAGGCGAAGCCTGGTCAGGTTTCGAAAGGGCGGATAGCCCTTCGCAGGGTCTGGGACGCGGCGCATCCGCGCCTTCGAGAAGGGGATTGCGATCCCCCACCCGACCTCCCCAGGGGCTTGGAACGGGAGAACGTAGGAACGAGTTGCGTTACGGAACAGACTATCCAGGTAAAACCGGCTATCCGGAGCCGGTAGATTGTGTATCACGATGGTCCAGGCGAAGCCTGGTCAGGTTTCGAAAGGGCGGATAGCCCTTCGCAGGGTCTGGGACAGAGTCCCAGGCTCCCCGCAGGGACGTTCCCAACGTTCCTACGTTACACCGTTCCAACTCCTGCGCCCCGCCAGTAAAACACTATAAGTAAGTTGACAACTCACACCATAGTGGCGGGGCGCCACAAACTTAAAGCGCATCCGGTTCGAAAACCGGACAGCGTCCCGCCGCAGCGGACAGCCGAATATCACGCAGCGCAAATCCCAGACCCACGTTATTTAATCGCGGCGAAGAAACCCCTCACCCCATCGCCTCTGCATACCGCGCATACGCAACCTCCGCACGGTACTCGCGGTCATAGAGCGCGCGAGCGCGACGCCCCATCGCGCGCGCTTGGTGCGGCCTCTCTGCTAAGTTGATTATCGCCGTCGCAATCGCCTCCGACTCACCGTGATCGAAACTCATCCCGATTCCCTCGCGCTGTATGTCGCGGGTTATGTCGTTCACGCGTCCAGATATCAGCAGCACTGGCCGTCCGCTGGCCAGTATCCCCGCATACTTGCTGGGCATCAGCACATCCCTGAACGCACCGTCGAACACCACCACTGCCAAATCGGCCAGTGACAACCGCTCCGGCAATTCCGCCGCTGCCGCATATCCCTCGAACACCACGCCTGGCAGCGCGCCCACCTCACGTCTCAATATATCGTAATGCGATCCTCCGCCCGATATGTGGAACAGTATGCCTTCGTGATACTGCAACATGCGCATGACTTCCAGCAGCGTCCTATATTCATGCGCCGCGCCGAAGTTACCGCTATACTGCACCACGAATCGACCCGCCCAGCCTCGCCGCGACTTTGCCTCCCCGAACGGCAGCGGCTTCACCTGTTCCAGCGCGGGGTTGGGTATAACCCGCACGCCTTCCAATCCGTACATCAACCGCAGATGCGCAGCCATGTCAGTGGATATCGTCACCACTCGTTCGCATGACGCCATCGCCCATCTCATCGCGCCTCTCAGCGCGCGGCATATCAACCCGTTCGACCGCGCCGATCCAGCCGCTACCAGCACGTCCGGATACAAGTCCTGCACGCTCATCGTCAGATCAAACCGTCCGAGCAGGTTCTTCAACGCGAGTATCACCACCGCCAGCGGCGGCGCGGTCGTGACCATCACCTTGGCATCCTTCGGGACGCGCCACAGCAGCAGGCTCAGCATGAACGTTAGCTGATTGAACAGCTTGCCCGGCAGCGAGGATTTAGGAAACGTCGTATTCCACAGCCGGCGGACGCCAACCTTAGCCGTCTCATTGGATAACGCCGCGTTTCCAGGCGCATCTTCTTGCGAGTAAAACGCCCGCCCGCACACCACCGTCACCGAATCAAACCGTCCGGACGCGGCAAGGCTCCGTGCCAGCTGTTCGGTCAGCTGTCCGGTGGCCGCGGTCTCCGGCGGGTACTGCTGGTTAACAATGATTATGTTTGGCATATGATCGTCGGCGTTCACGCGCCGGGTGCGCGCGGCTCGCGCGCCGTTCTTGGATATACGCGGGCGCTCTCAATGTCGTAACGCGCGAACCACTCGTTCTGCCGGACGCGTGGTTTCATACGATTGACCGCGGATATCGGAGCGGACGACGCGTATGGAGCGCCCTTTATCACGCCATTTACCGCGTCTTTTATCTCGCCCTTTATCTCGCCCTCTATCTCGTCATTTATCTCGCCGCCGCCTTCCTGGATGCCGCGCGCGGTTATCACGCACATCACCGAATACAGCAGCACCTTTACGTCCAGTCTCCACGATAGGTTGTTAGCGTAGTACGCGTCCAGCTGAGCCTTCGTGCGCGCGTTGACGCAGTCGCGGCCGTTTACCTGTGCCCATCCCGTAATACCGGGACGAACCCGGTAAGCGCCCAGCGCCGCGCGCTCCTCGTGGATTTCGCCCTCTTCGGGCACCAACGGACGCGGGCCTATCAGGCTCATCTCACCACGCAGGACGTTGATCAGCTGTGGCAGCTCGTCTATGCTGGATTTGCGCAGCTTACGACCCAGCGGTGTGATGCATCCCGGCGCGTTGAGCAGCATACTCGTGGCAACGGATCGCGGCGCGTAGGTGTACATCGTACGGAACTTATATATCCTGAACAGACGTCCGCCGCGCCCGACCCTACGCTGCAGGAAAAACACAGGGCCTGGCGAGTCCAGGCATATCATGATCGATATGGCGGCGAGCAGCGGCGCGAGCGCGATCAACATCAGCGCGGCTAACGCCGTGTCCAGGATTCGCTTGACACGCGGGTACATGGTTCACCTCCAGACAACTGTGCGGCACAGGCGCGTAAGGACATAAGGATTGAGCGTATGTGGAACCTGGCGAGGGCGCACGCCATTCAACCTTTACGTACCGAACACCCCCACACCCCTTATGCGCTTACGAATCCCTTCGCCCGCTTATGAGACAGGATCCCCTAAACCGGGCACACCCCATCAAACCCCTGATGCACATAGGTATACGTCCCATCAGCAAACCCGCCGACGGTATGTCCCGCACCGATCAGCTTATACTTGTAGGCGGTCAACCCCTCCATGCCGACGGGGCCGCGCGCGTGAATCCTGCTGGTGGACACCCCCACCTCCGCGCCCAGGCCGAAACGATACCCATCGGCGAAGCGCGTCGAGGCGTTCCAGAACACATCCGCGCTGTCCACCTCATTCATGAAGCGAGCCGCGCTGATCCTGGACGACGTGACGATAGCGTCCGTATGGCCGGAACCGTGGCCGTTGATGTGCGCTATCGCCGCATCTATGTCGGGCACTACGCGCACGGATAGCACTCGGTCAAGGTACTCGGCGTCCCAGTCGGAGTCTGTCGCCGGGCTGCAGCCGATAATGTCCCGCGCAGCAGCGTCGCCCCTAAACTCGCACTCAGGCATGGACGCGAGTATCACGGGCAGGGCGCGCCGCGCTATATCGCGATGGACTAGGAGGGTTTCAACAGCGTTGCATACGGCGGGGTACTGCAGTTTACTGTCGCGGACGATACTGGCGGCCATCGTGATATCGGCGGCGTCGTCGACGTAGACGTGGCACAACCCTTCGGCGTGACCGAGAACGGGGATACGCGTGCCGTTCATTATGTACTTGACGAACGCGCCGCTCCCTCGCGGTATCAGAAGGGATATGTACTTGTCAAGACCGAGCATGGCGGTTACGTCCTCGCGCGATTCCAGCAGCGCGGCCCAACCGGACGGGAGCCCCGCAGCCTTGGCGATCGCGGCGAACAACGCTCGGTTGGTATTCATAGCCTCCGAGCCACCCTTGAGCAGCACGGCGTTGCCAGTCTTAAGACACAGCGCAGCAATCTGAACCAGAGCGTCCGGCCTGGACTCGAATATAGTCCCGATCACCCCTATCGGGCAGGATACTTTATACAACTCTAGATCGTCGGCCAGCTGTGTGGCGGCAAGCGTGCGGTTCAGCGGATCAGGGAGGCTGGCCAGCGCGCGCAGTTCATCAACCGACTCGCTCAGTTTGTGTTCATCGTACTTGAGGCGCTTCAGCAACGGATCGGGCAGCGACGCGGCGGCGGCCATATCAAGAACGTTTGCGGCGAAGATGGCGTCTTTATCCGCCCGCAGCGCGTCCGCGATATCCAGCAGCGCGGCGTTCCTTACGGATAGCGGGAGCGCGGCCAGCTTGGTCGACGCAGTCTTAGCGCCGCGCGCGGCATCCAATGTTTGCATGATGATCTCCCATCTGCGACCGGGGAAACCCCCTATCGCCGCGGCGGCATCGCCCCTGCAGAACGACGACAGAGCCGGTTACGCCACGGCTCGCAAGCCACGTTCTTCCGTTACCCAATCCCTATAAACCCCATCGATCCCCTAGGGCGAGACTCCGCCGCAATGACGGAAGGGCTCCTTATCCGCACATTATACGCCATTATTATGAAAATGTCAAAAACATTGACACACGGCGCGGATGCGGTATAAGATGGTAATGGCTTATGTAATGGATATGTTTTGATTTTTTGAGAATAGTATCGTCGGAGGTTGATGTTTAGTGACACGATTGGAATCAGCAACGTATAGAGCGGGCATCGTCGGAGCGACCGGCATAGTCGGTCAGCGTTTCGTGACGCTGCTGGAGAATCATCCATGGTTTAAGATAACCGCCGTGGCCGCGTCTGCGTCGTCGGCGGGAAAGACATACGGCCAGGCGGTCGAGGATCGCTGGACGATGGACTCGCCCGTTCCTAAGTCTATCGGCGATATGACGCTGCTCGACGCCGCCGACGTGAATACTATCGCGGACTCGTGCGACTTCCTGTTCTGCGCGATCAAACTACCCGACGCGGACACCCTCGCCCTTGAGGAGTCATATGCCCGCACCGAAACCCCCGTCATATCCAACAACTCCGCGAGCCGATTGATCCCCGACGTACCCATGCTCATCCCAGAGCTGAACCCCCACCACGCGCCCGTCATAGAGATTCAGCGGCGACGGCTGGGCACGCGCTTCGGGTTCATCGCGGTTAAGCCGAACTGCTCGGTGCAGTGTTATGCGCCCGCGCTGCATCCGCTGATGGACTTCCGTCCGGAGAGGGTGTTCGTCTCGACGTATCAGGCCATCTCAGGCGGCGGGAAGACATTCGCCACTTACCCCGATATCATCGATAATATAATTCCCTATATCCCGGACGAGGAAGAGAAGAGCGAGCGCGAGCCGCTTAAGATATGGGGCGACCTGACCGACGGCGGGATTTTGCCCTCCTTCGCGCCGATGATCAGCGCGCAGTGTATCCGCGTGCCCGTCAGCGACGGACACCTGGCGGCCGTGTCGGTTCAGTTTGCCAAGAAGCCTTCGAGAGAGGATATCCTGGAGCGATGGAGATCGTTCGAACCGCTGCCCCAGCGATGGAACCTGCCCAGCGCGCCCAAGCCATTCCTGCGATACCTGGATGAGTCCGACCGCCCGCAGACCAGGCTGGATCGCGATTACAGCGGCGGAATGGGCGTGACGATAGGACGGCTGCGCGATGATCCGATATTCGATTACAGGTTTATATCGCTGTCTCACAACACGATCAGGGGGGCGGCCGGAGGCGGCGTGCTGACCGCCGAACTGCTGGTCAAAGAGGGGTATATCGTTAAGAAGTGAAGGCGTTACAGCGTAAAGGCACAAGGGTTGAATATATGGACTGAATCCCTGCTCCATTACATATATTCAATCCTTACGCCGTAAACGGGCTGGCGGAACCGCTTAACAACCAACCCGAACCGACATGGAGGCAGACAATGAAGAGTGTACCGTTCACCGGCGCGGGCACCGCGCTGGCCACACCGTTCACCGCGCTGGGCGAAGTGGATTATCCGGCGCTGAGCCGCCTAATAGAGCGGCAGCTGCGCGCCGGCGTATCAGCGTTGATAATGCTGGGCACGACGGGCGAGCCTTCCACGCTGACAGATGCCGAGGCGGATGAGATTGTCTCGCGCGCCCGTGAACTGATCAACGGCGGCGCGATGCTAGTGGCCGGGGTCGGCGGCAACAACACGGCTCATAGCATCCGGCGATGTAAACGATGCCGCGACCTCGGCGCGGATGCCCTGCTCGCCGTTACGCCGTACTATAACAAGACCAGCGCCTCCGGATTGATAGCCCACTTCACCGCGCTGGCCGACGCGACCGACCTGCCGATGATCCTCTACAACGTCCCCGGCCGCACTGGACTGAACCTCGCGCCGGACACTATGGACGTCCTAGCCAGTCACCCGAACATCGTCGGGTTGAAGGAAGCCAGCTCCAACATCGAGCAGATCGTCGAGCTTTTCTCACGCGTGCACGACCGCGTCGCGATATACTCAGGCAGCGATGATCAAAACCTGGTTTACCTCGCGCTGGGCGGCGAGGGGACGATCAGCGTGCTGTCCAACCTCAAGCCGGACGCGGTGGTTCAGCTATGCCGGGCGTGCGAATTCGGCGACTATATCGCTGCGCGCGAACTATCCCTCGCGCTGTATCCACTGACGAAGGCGCTCTTCCTGGAGACCAGTCCGATCCCGTTGAAGGCCGCGCTGGCCTACGCCGGACTATGCGGGGATACGGTAAGGTTACCGCTGGTGCCGATGAGGGACGATTTAAAGGCGAGGCTTTATCGCGCTATTGACGAGTATGGGGGATAATAGGCCCCGCAAAGGGCTGCGGCGGCGTAAAAGCGTAAGGGTTGTCGTATGTGCGATGCCGCGTAAGGCTTGATCGCATGTACGCAACCCGTACGAGTTTACGCGGCGACGGGGATCTTCAATTCGGAAATTAGCGCCAGTTCCTCGCCGATGCTAATTCACCCTCAACGCCCGCCGCAGACATACCTCCCGGACGGTCTGGTCTGCCAAGTTGTTCCGCGCGCTTCCGCCGAATCAACGCCGCTAGCGACGGCCTATTCCCCTCAAACGACAAGGTTTTAATAATACGCCTCTTTCACGGCGTATTCCTATTTTCTGCACTGAAGACAGGTATTATAATACGCTTGCAAAATCCTACGTTTGCTGTATACTATACCAAAGAAGGGTAAGGTGGTTGTGTGATCGGCGATCGCGAAGGGAATACCCT
>JAITDK010000014.1 GCA_031282605.1 Oscillospiraceae bacterium | reverse complement strand
CAGTGTTCAGCCGAAACGGGCGGATAAACCTAAGGAACGCGAAGTACACCCGCGACTTCTCCCCCATCGACGAAGACTGCGACTGCCCCACGTGCCGCGGTTTCAGCCGCGCGTACCTGCGGCATCTGTTCGTCGCGGGCGAGATGCTGGGCGCGATGCTGGCCAGCGCGCATAACCTGCGGTTCCTGCTTAGGATGATGGAGGAGATTCGCGCGGCGATCGAGAACGACACGTTGAGCGAATACCGGCGGTTGTTTTATGAGCGATACGACTTGACCAAACGGTTTTGATGCAGGTTTTCCCAACTGTCGATCGTTATGTAGTTGCGGACGCAAAACATAACGATTAAACGATCATGGAGGAAACACAATGCGCACTATCAGCCGATCTATAGCAGCTGTCCTGGCCATGGCGCTGCTGGCGATCTCCCCCATCGCCGCGTTGGCGGACGCCGACACGAATCTGACCGTCAACGGCACCTCGATCATATCGCTCGAACCGGATTACGCCCGCGTGACGGCTGGATACTCGGCCGAGAACGAGGACATCCGCGTCGCTAGGGATGAGACGGCTCGGAAGATGGACGAGATCATCGCGTCCCTGCGCGCGCTGGGTATTGAGGATAAGGATATCGTCACGTCCAGCTTCAACGTGGAATCGGTCTACGACTATACGAAGAACTACGCCAACATAGTAGGCTACCGCGTGAACAGCAACGTCACAATCACGGTGCGCGATATCGAGCGGGTCGCGCCGGTGCTGAACGCGGTATTCGAGGCCGGATCGAATCAATCGTACGGCCTGGAGTTCCGCAGCACGAAGGAAGGCGAGGCCTATCGCGAGGCGCTCAAGGACGCGATAAAGGCCGCTAAGGAAAAGGCGCAGCTGATGGCCGACGCCGCGGGCGTGACGCTGAGCAAGCTGGTCAGCCTGTCGGAGACGCAGAACTCATACGCGCCCATGGTGGCGTACGCGAACTCGCGCATCGAAGCCGTCGCGGACCAGGCCAAGGGATTGGGCGACTCGGTCATGGCGGGCACGCTGGACGTATCGGCGCAGGTGACGTTGAGGTATGAACTAGATGAATAATCTGATTCATAACGGGAACCGCTTCCGAATACTATTCTGTATGCTCGTCCTTATGGGCGGGCTGGCCGCAAGCGTTATGCCGGGTTATGCACAGAAGGAGGAGTCACTTATGGCGGATCAAGCGCAAAGACCAACATTCGTAATTCAAATGGCGGACGGCGGGACGATGTCTGGCGAGCTGTACCCTGAAGCGGCGCCAAACAGCGTCGGCAACTTCATCGCGCTGGCGAACAGCGGTTTTTACGACGGGACGATATTTCACAGGGTGATACCGGGCTTTGTGATACAAGGCGGGGATCCGACGGGCACGGGCACGGGCGGACCCGGCTACCGCATCAAGGGCGAGTTCAGCAGCAACGGCGTGGCGAATCCGCTCAAGCATACATATGCGATGCTGTCTATGGCGCGCAGTCAGGCGAACGACTCCGCTGGATCGCAGTTCTTCGTAATGGTCGGGGATTCGCCGCACCTGGACGGTGCGTACGCGGCGTTCGGCAAGGTTCTCGAGGGCATGGACGTGGCGGATAAAATAGCGAAAACGCGCACCAGCGCCGGCGACCGTCCCGTCGAGGCGCAGACGATCAGCTCGATCCGCGTCGAAACGTACGGGCAGGAGTATCCGTTTACGAAACTTAATTAATCGATATACCCAAAGGGGTTGCGATAATTTTGGAGAAATCAAAGACGTCGGTGCGCATCGCGGGGCATGAGTACACGATAGTCAGCCATGACGCGCCGGAGCATATCCAGCGCGTCGCGGCGTATGTGGACAGGCGCATGACGGATCTGGCGACCGCGTCCAGGCTGTCGCCCAATATAGTCAGCGTCCTCACGGCGATGAACCTGGCCGACGACCTGCTCAAGGCACAGGATGAGAACGTCCGCCTGCGTCAGCGGCTGCTCGAATACACGCAAGGCGCGGGGTAATGCGCGATCTCCCCGCGCTCCTCTCCCCAGCCGGAGACCGTGCCTGCTTGAATGCCGCTTTATCCGGCGGCGCGGACGTGGTCTATTTGGGCTATACCCAGTTCAGCGCGCGCGCGTCGGCGGCCAACTTTGACGCGGATTCGCTGCGCGGCGCCGTCGAACTGTGCCACGAATACGGCGTGCGCGTGTACGTCGCGGTAAACACGCTGATCGCGCCGGAGGAGATGGATCAAGCGGTCACGCTGCTGAACTCGCTGCGCGAGCTGGGCGTTGACGCCGTGATCATCCAGGATCTGGGACTGCTGTACCGAGCGCGCTCGGAGCTGCCCGGCCTGATTCTGCACGCCAGCACCCAGACGTCATTGCACAACGCCGCCGGAGCGGGATGGGCGGCGCGGTCGGGCATTAACCGCGTGATAGCCGCGCGTGAATGCAAGCCGGATACTCTTCGCGAAATGTCGCGGATCCTTGAGACCGAGGCGTTCGTTCACGGCGCGCTGTGCGTCAGCGTTTCGGGTCAATGCCTGTTCTCATCGATGGTCGGCTGCCGCAGCGGGAACCGCGGGCAATGCGCTCAACCGTGCCGATTGCCCTACACGTGGACAAACCTCCAAAAACCCAATGAGCTCAAAGAATACACGGGACACAAGACAAGCGGCGCGTTGCTCTCGCCGTACGATCAAGCGCAGATAGACAACCTTCCGGCGTTGATCGCCGCCGGGGTCTGCGCGCTCAAGATCGAGGGTCGAATGAAGAAGCCTTCGTACGTTTACCATGTCACGAAGGCGTATCGCCGCGCGCTTGACGAGCTGGCCGCCGGCGTTAGTTACCGCGCGGACGGCGGGACTTGGCGAACGCTGCGCCGTGTGTTCGACCGCGGCGGATTCAGCCGAGGGCATACCGGGGGCGATGAGGACGCGGCTATAATATATGAAGCGGTCACCGACCACGACGTGTACGCACAGCTGGGCGAGGACTTGACCGTCGAGGCCGCCGCCGACCCTCCGCCTATCCCGGTAGATATGGGTCTCTTCGCTTACCCTGGCGCGAAGGCGCGGCTGACCGTGACCGACGGCGCGCATACCGTCGTCGTCGAATCGGAACACGCGCTGGATCGGGCGCAAACGCCGCTGTCAAAGGATCGCGCCGCCGCCCAACTGCGCAAGACGGGCGGGACACGCTATGCCGCAAGGTCAGTCACGGCGGATATTTCTGACGCGCACCTGCCGTTTAGCATGATTAACCGCTTGCGCGCGGATGGATTAGCAAGACTGCGCGAGGCGCGATTGGAATCCGCTAGACCCTCGAAGCCCGCGATTCAACTATTCGTAAAAAACAACGACTACCCCTCCCCTACCGCGCCGCAACTAATCGCACGTTCGGCAAACGCCGCCGACACCGCGTTGCTGAACGCTGGCGTCGACGTGTACGAATGGATGCCGCATGACCTGCGGACGGACGCGCTGAACGCGGGGCTGGCCGACATGCCGGAATCCGCGTCCGCCGAACGGGTGCGGTTTGTGATGCCGGAGTTCATCAGCGACATGGGATTAGGTATTGTGGCGGAATGGCTGCTGCGGCACTCGGAGCGGTTCGGCGGCGTAACAATATCGAACCCAGGGCAACTATTCGTGAAATATGATCTGCCGCTGCACGCCGACTCAACCATCCACACATTCAACCCCCATGCCTCGCGCTTGCTGTTTGACGAAGGCTGCGAGACCGTCACCCTCTCCCCCGAACTGACGAACGCGCAGATTCGCCAATTCCCCAAACTGGGCGGACGATTCGTCGTCAACGCCTACGGCCGCGAACGCCTGATGCTGCTGTCGCACTGCCCCGCTCGCGCCGAACTGGGGCTTAAGTCCCACCGCGAAGCGTGCGCCCTGTGCGAATCGGGTCGCGGCGCGGACGGCACGACGCTGACCGATCGCACCGGAGCAGAGTTTCCGTTCGTGCGGCTGCGTACGCCGGACGAATGCCGTCTGCGCCTGCTCAACTGCGTACCGACCGATCTGTCGCGGGCGGGATGCTTCGGCCTGGGAACCAGCGTGCGGCTGACGTTCTGGGACGAACCGCCGAAGCGGCGGATGGATATCGCGCGCAGATACGCCGACGCTATGGCGGGCAAACCATTATTGGATAGTATGGATTATAGATACACGACCGGACATGCCAGACGCGGGGTTTGAATGACTTGTGAACGCGGGTTGCTGATTTGTAACAATTTGGCGGATTTGCTTGACGCAGATTAACCTAACCTGTAAACTGGGGGTTAATCAGAATACGACGTATAATGTCAGATTCTGGAGGATGCCTATATGGAAGAACGCGCGCTGCGCGTGTTGGAGTTCACGAAAATTCGCGCGATGCTGGCAGAACAAACGGTTTCGCCCCTGGGTCAGGCTCTTGCAGAGGCGCTAAAACCCTCGAATAGCTATGATTTAGTAAGGCTGCTGCACGAGGAGACTGAGGAAGCCGTCGTGCTGCTGACCGTGCTGCCCCAGCATCCGCTGACGCCGTTCGAGGATATCCGCACGCCGCTGAGGCTGGCAAAAATCGGCTCCGCGTTGAGTCCGCGCGCGCTGCTTGACGTTTCGGCCGGGATGCGTTCGGCGCGTGCCGCCAGGCAGGCGCTGGTCACGGATCGGGAGAGCACGCCGCACATAACCACGCTGGCCTCGCGCCTGAGCACATTCCGCGATATCGAGGAAGAGATAAACAACGCCATCATAAGCGAGGACGAGATATCCGACCACGCGTCAAGCGCGCTGGCCGATATCAGGCGGCACATCAGGCTATGCCATGAACGCGTGCGGGACAAGCTGAACAGCCTCATCCACAGCGCCTCTACCTCCAAGTACCTGCAGGACGCGCTGATTACCCAGCGCAACGACCGCTACGTTATCCCCGTGAAGGCCGAGGCGCGGCCATTCGTGCCCGGACTGGTGCACGACCAGAGCGCCAGCGGCGCCACGCTGTTCATCGAGCCGATGGCGGTCGTCGAGATAGGCAACGACCTGAAGCAGCGCCTGGCCGAAGAACGCCGCGAGATCGAGCGGATACTCCAGGCGCTCAGCGACCGCGTCGCGCCATACGCCGACAGCCTGACGACAAACCTGGACATACTCGCCCAATTGGATCTGATATTCGCGAAAGGCAAGCTCAGCCGCATGATGCGCGGCGTTCAGCCCAAATTGAACCGGGACGGTCGCATACGCATCGTACGCGGGAGGCATCCGCTGCTCGACCCTTCGACCGTCGTTCCGATCGACCTGTGGATGGGAGACATGTTCACCACGCTGGTCATCACCGGACCTAACACGGGCGGCAAGACCGTCACGCTCAAGACCGTCGGCCTGTTCACGCTTATGGCGCAGGCCGGACTGCAGCCCCCCGCCGATATCGGCACCGAGATGGCGGTGTTCGAGCGCGTATTCGCCGACATCGGCGACGAACAGAGCATCGAGCAGTCGCTGTCCACATTTTCCGCACACATGACGAATATTGTGGACATACTGAAGAACGTCACGCCGGACGCGCTGACGCTGTTCGACGAATTGGGCGCGGGCACCGATCCGACCGAGGGCGCGGCGCTGGCGCAGGTAATACTAAGAACGCTGCTGCAGCGGAGGATTCGCACGCTGGCGACCACCCACTACAGCGAACTGAAGGCCTTCGCGCTGACCACGGACGGCGTGGAGAACGCGTCGGTCGAGTTCGACGTGGAGACCCTGCGCCCGACGTACCGACTGACCATCGGCGTGCCGGGCAAGAGCAACGCGTTCGAGATATCGCGGCGGCTGGGACTGCCGTCGGACTTGATAGACGAAGCGAAGGCCTCGCTCAGCCGCGATCAGGTACGTTTCGAGGACGTAATCGCGAACGCCGAATACCATCGAAGAGTAGCGGAACGGGAGCGCATCCTGGCCGAGGAAGCGCGAACCGAGATGCAGAAACTGCGCGATCAGGCCGAAACGCTGCGCGCCAGCCTTGAGGGCGCGAAAGAGAAGGCTCTCGCGGACGCGAAGCGCGAAGCCCGCCGCGTACTCGAGTCCGCCAAACAGGAAGCCGACGCGATCGTCTCCCAACTGCGCAAGATTCGTACGGACTCCTCGCATCCGGCGCAGGTGGAGCAGCTGCGGCAGCGTTTGCGCGAAGGCGCCGACGCGTTGTCCGACGCGCCGTCCAATGCGTCGGCGCCAGACGACGCTCCCCCGGAATCGCTCAAGGTCGGCGACACGGTCTTCATCACCCACCTAAACGCGAAGGGCAGGGTGCTTGAGAAGCCCAACGCGAAGGGCGAGGTATGGGTGCAGGCAGGTGCGCTGAGGCTCTCTGTGGCGATGAACGCCCTAAGGTTGACGAAGAGCGGCGGATCAGGCCTGGACAAGAGCGATAGACCCGCCACCCGCGCCCGCGCTATGGTGGATATCGGCACTCGCGCAGTGCGCACGGAATTGGATCTGCGCGGGCTGGCCCTTGACGAGGCGCTGCCCGAGGTGGATTCGTTCCTCGACGACGCGGTGCTGTCCGCGCTGGGCGAGGTATCCATCATACATGGGAAGGGCACGGGCACGCTGCGTTCGGGGATTCAGTCGCACTTGAAGAGGCATCCGCATGTGCAGGAATATAGGCTGGGGAAGTTCGGCGAGGGCGAGTCGGGGGTTACGATAGTGAAACTGCGTTAAGCGGTATAGCGGCCATTACGGCGCAGCGTCAACAGTGTCCTATTATAAGCGTCGGGAGGTGAGACAATGGCGTCCAAAGAAAACAAACAGCGCGTATTGCTGGTCGACGACGACCCTAACATACTGCATCTGGTGCAGCTCTACCTGACCAAGGAGGGTTACACGGTCGAAACCGCGGCGGACGGCGCTAAGGCCGTGCAGCTGTTCAAGGCGAATCCGCCCAGTCTGATGCTGCTGGACGTGCTGCTGCCTGGCATGGATGGCTGGCAGGTACTGCGCGAGGTCCGCAAGGTATCGAATATCCCGGTGATCATGCTGACGGCCAAGGACGAGACGTTCGACAAGGTGCTGGGACTGGAACTGGGCGCGGACGATTATATCGTTAAACCCTTCGAACCGAAGGAGATGATCGCGCGGGTAAAGGCCGTGCTGCGCCGATCCGCGCAGCCGGACTCCCCCTCGAAAGAGATCTCCTTCCCGGGGCTGACGGTCAACGCGTCGCGGTACACGGTCATGTTCGGCGGCGCGCCGCTGGACATGCCGCCCAAAGAACTGGAGACGCTGTTCTTCCTGGCAAGCCATCCGAACCAGGTTTTCACGCGCGAGCAGCTGATAGAACAGGTATGGGGCTATGATTTCTTCGGCGACTCGAGAACGGTGGACGTACACGTGATGCGCCTGCGAGAGAAGCTGGCCGGCTGCGAGTCCTACGGCTGGCAGATAAAGACGGTCTGGCGCGTCGGCTATAAATTCGAGGTGACGCGCGATTAATCCGATCGGACGCCTGTCGAGGTTTGCGCGGCGGTTTACGTTAAAGCCGCGCTCGCTGTTCGCTCGCCTGATGGCGCTTGTAATGGCGGTGCTGATGCTGGCGTTGGGGCTGCTGGCGATGATGATGTATGTCAGCATCCGCGATGACAAGGCGGAGGCGCGCCTCAACGAGATCACCATACAGGCCCAGGAACTGGCGTATCTGGCCAGTCAGCGGCGGCTGATCGACCGGACGATGGAGGAATACCTCTACCAGAAGGTGCACGACGTCAGCGCCGAGTTCAGCGCCGGGGTGCTCGTGCTGGACGTGACGGGCATGAGATACGCGGCCGGACTGACCGACGGGCTGATCCCCGGCATGACGCTCGAGGAGATCAATCAGTACCTAAGCGCGCTTATTGAAACCGGCGAGGCAATCCGCGTCCGCACGCCGGCTGGGCGGCTGGGCGCGGCGGCGTTCACGGTCGTGATACCATGGAAGACGGCGAGCGACCGCGTAATGGGCGCGGTATTCATTCACACAAGCGCGCAGGTGATTCAGGCGTCGTATCGCGACGTACTGGCAAGGATGACGCTGGCCCTGGTTCTGGCGGCCGCGCTGGCCGGGGGATTGATAATGCTGGCGACGCGAGGGATTACGATGCCTGTCAGCCGCATGGCTCAAGCGGCGGAGCGCATCGCGCGCGGCGAGTTCGACGCCAACATACCCGAGCGGGGATGCGACGAGATTGGACGTCTGGCGGCGTCGTTCAACGCGATGGCGAAGGAATTATCCAATCTGGAGGAGATGCGCCGCGCGTTCGTGTCCGACGTCAGCCATGAACTGCGCTCGCCGCTGACCAGTATGCAGGGTTTCCTGCAGGGTATGCTCGACGGAACCATCCCCGAGGAGGATCGTGCGCCATACATAGGCCGAGTGCTGGATGAAACGCGGCGCATGAATCGATTGGTGACGTCGCTGCTGGAATTGTCGAGGATCGAGTCCGGGAAGGTTCCGCTCGAACTGACCCGGTTTAACATAAACGAAATGATTAGCAAGGCGCTCATCCGAATGGAGGAGCGCATAGAGTCCCGGAAACTGGACGTGGACGTACGGTTCGACCAAGAACCCTGCTGGGTGAACGCCGACGCCGAGCGGATCGACCAGGTGCTGACCAACCTGATTGACAACGCGGTCAAGTACGTGCAGCCCGGCGGTACGCTGACGCTGGCTACCGCGCACTGCGCCGACACGGCTTCCTCCAAGGGACGGCAGGAGGGCGTGGTTACGGTGTCCGTATCCGACAACGGGCCGGGCATACCGCGGGAGGAGCAGCCGTATATATTCGATCGGTTTCATACGGTGGATAAGGCGCGCACCTCCGGCAAGGGAACGGGCTTGGGGCTGGCGATCACGCGGCGGATACTGCGGCTGCACGGCCATGATATACGCGTGGAGTCCGCGCCCGGCGAAGGCTCCAGCTTTATATTTACATTAACGGGAGGTTAGAATTACATGGATGGAATAGTCAAAAACAGTGTACTTGATTTCTTTCAATCCCAATTTTCGGCGCTGACGCCGCTGAACGTGGTGCGCGCGCTGCTGCTGGGGCTGCTGGCCGGGACGATCATCGCGCTGGTTTACAGGCGGACGTTTAGAGGCGTGTTGTTCAGCCCCAACTTCAGCCTGACGCTGGTCATGCTCACGCTGGTTACCACGCCTGTCGTCATATGCATCAAGTCCAACCTCGCGCTCTCAATGGGCATGGTCGGCGCGCTGTCGATCGTCCGGTTCAGAACGGCGGTCAAGGATCCTCTGGATACGGCGTATATGTTCTGGGCGCTGACGACGGGTATATTGCTGGGCGCCGAGCTGTACCTGATCACGTTCGTCGTGGTCGTGTTGATATCGCTGGCGATGCTGGGCATGTCGTTCATCAAGGTTACGGGACCGAACTCTTTCCTGTTCGTGATACATTATGATCCGGCGGCGCAGGCGGACGTGGACGCCGCGACATCCAGAATCAAGACCAAGCGCCTGCGTTCCAAAACACAGTCCGCCGCCGGAGCCGAGCTGACGCTTGAGGTGCGGGTCGACCCGCGCAACGACTTGGTCAGCCATATGCTGTCGGTGGACGGCGTGTACGATGCTACGCTGGTCATGATGCAGAATGAGGCGGGGGCTTAACGCATGGCTCCTCCGCTTAGGCATGAACTGAAGTTCCAGCTGAACATGGGCGAGTATCTGGTGCTCAGCCGCGAGCTGGACGCCCTGCTGACCCGTGACCCGAACGGCGACGAGTACAACGACTATCGCATCCGCTCGCTGTACTACGACACGCCCTTCGACGACGCGCTGCGCGAGAAGCTCAGCGGCGAACCCGAGCGGCGCAAGTATCGCATACGCATCTATAACAACTCCGACAAACTGATCAAACTGGAGTGCAAGCGCAAGATAGGCGACCTGACGAGCAAAGAGGCTCTGACCATCCCTAGAGATCTGGCCGATCAGCTGATAGCGTGCGACACGGCGGGATTGCTTCGAACGGGTCAGCCCCTGCTACACGCGATGTACGCGCAGCTAATGACCAGGGCCGCACGTCCGGTAGTGATCGTGGATTACGTGCGCGAGGCGTACATGCATCCCGCAGAGGAGATCCGCGTCACGTTCGACAAGCGGCTGCGATCCGGTATGCGCTCGATAGCACTGTTCGACCCGACGACGCCGCTGCTAGACCCGCTCCCGAATCCGATGGTGATAATGGAGGTCAAGTACAACCGCGTACTGCCGGGATATATCCGCAAGGCGCTGAACCAATGCACCGGACAGCGGTTGGCGGTATCCAAGTATGTGCTGTGCCGCGCGTTTGACAACCCGTCGATAGCGTTTTAGGCGATAACGTTTTAAAACGTTTTAATTAAAGTCATTTATAAACGGCCATTTATTAATGGCCGTTAAAACTATCCCTACACGAGGTAGTGAAGGATAGCATTGATACTTCAGTTTCTCTTCCCGGTATTTTCACTACCGCGAACACGCAGAATGCGTTATTGTATAGCCAGCAAAGGGAACTGCCGGCCGGCGAACCTGATGCCCAATAAACAAAGGAGGAAAGAACTATGGCTAGCTTCTCAGGCGCAAGGGTTGTCGGCGGCACCTTGAACCTCCGTGCCTCCGCCAGCACCTCTGCTACCACTCTCGCCACCATTCCGAACAACACCTCGCTGAACGTCAGCGACTACAACGCCGACTGGCTGTCTACGACTTACAACAGCAACAGCGGGTATGTCATGCGCCAGTATGTCGACACCAGCCGTTCGTCCAATCGGACGCTTGCCAACGTGTTCAGCAACAACACGCTGGTACGCGGAAACACCGGGCAGTACGTCTACAACTTGCAGCATTACCTGAACCGATATAGCTACGGCCTGACATGCGATGGCATCTTCGGTTCCGGCACAGAGAATGCGGTCAAGGGCTACCAAAACTCGTACGGTCTAACCGCAGACGGTCAGGTTGGCGCGAACACCAAGTCTGACCTGCTGAGCCGCACGTCAACGTAATCCCGCCAACCTGGGGAGGGGTTGCTTCGCGGCAACCTCTCCCTTTCCAAAGAAAAACGCGCCCGCACTTCGTCTAATGGTTGGAAGGCGGAAACAGGATCCGTTCCGCCGCCCGCAAAGACAAAGCACAAAAGCGAACATATGAAGGGAGGAAGAGGGCGTGTTACAGTTGTTCAATCAGGACGACAGAGCCTGCGACCTGGAGCAATTGGTTGGGTTGCATGGCGATGAAATCCTGCGATTATGCTATTTGTACCTTCATGACCGCCAAATGGCCGAGGATGCGGCACAAGAGACGTTCATCAAGGCATTCCAGAAAGCGTCAGCGTTCAGGAACGAATCTCAAGTGAAGACCTGGCTGACTCGCATCGCCATTAATACTTGCAAGGATTTAAGGCGCACCACTTGGTTCCGACATGTCGACAGGCGAATGACGGCGGAGGACTTGCCGCATAAGGAAACGAATACCGATATAGCGGATGACAGCGTAATCGTTGAGGTCATGAACCTGCCGATCAAGTACCGAGAAGTAATCTTGCTGCGATTCTACCAGGAAATGGGCTTTGCCGAAATCGCCGAGACCCTTGGGATACCTATTGGCACTGTCAGCACCCGGCTGGGCACAGCAAAGCGGATTCTGAAAACCAAACTTGAAAGGTGGTACTTTGATGAATAGTCAACGCAGCTTCCGTGAAATGACAGACGACAGGCTTTCCGGAATCCATACTGACAATGCTTTTCTGAACGCAGTGATGTCAGGGGCTAGACGTGCGCCTGCCGCACGGGTGAGACAGACGCGTGTTCTCCTTGTTGCCGCGCTGGTTACAGTGATGTTAGCGGGAGTTGCGCTCGGCGTTGCGACCTGGCGCGAGACCGCCGCACGGATAGCTGCTCTTGAAAAGACCGTCGGTTACTTTGAAGGTTGGGATGTTTCGCAGAAAGTGGAACTGCTTCGCGGTTTGGTGGATTCACAGGTGATCGATGAAACGTCGGACATCCGACGCGTCCTTGATGGGAGTATGAAGGAAAATGCTGCCGCAAGCGCCGTTGATGCCGCGATCACTGATTGGCTGAAGCTGCCAGTCGACGCCGTGATGCTAATGTCGGT
>JAITDK010000205.1 GCA_031282605.1 Oscillospiraceae bacterium | reverse complement strand
AGTGATCAACTCCTTTGCCGCGCGAACCGCTGCGGCGGGACGCTGTCCGGTTTGCGAACCGGAGGCGCTTTAAGTTTGTGGCGCCCCGCCACTATGACGTGAGTTGACTATTCCATTTTACTATTTTACTGGCGGGGCGCGGGAGTTGGAACGCTGGAACGAAGAACGAAGAACGATGGAACGTCCCTGCGGGGAGCCTGGGACTCAGTCCCAGACCCTGCGAAGGGCTATCCGCCCTTTCGAATCCTGACCAGGCTTCGCCTGGACCATCGTGATACACATGCCACCGGCTTCGGACTGCCGGTTGTACCTGGAGAGTCTGTTCCGGAACGCAACCGGTTCCCCCGCTCGCATCGCCTTGGGGAGATGCGAGCGGGGAGCCTCCGCACAGAGGCTCCCCAGCGTCAAAGAGAGTTATCGCTATTACTTGCCTGGCCTGAATGGCTCTGTCGGCCTGGATGGCCTTTGAGGCTTGGATGGCCTTTGAGGCTTGGTGGGATACTGCGGCCTGTAGTACGGCGGATATACCGGAACCGTCGGCGTGATGGGTCTCCATGGCACGACGATCACCGGCGGCTGGGGTTGCGGCAACGGCTGAGGCGTCGGCTGGGGCAACGCCTTTATCGGAGACAGATACGCCGCGTAACCATAGACCGTCTGCCCATTATACTGCAACACAACGAAATTGCCTTCGCGGCCTACAGCCGTCAACTGCGTGCCTTGAGGCGGATACGCCACTACGTTCCAGCTCACGCCCAACTGAGGCGTCGAGCGCAGGTTCAGCCGCTTGCAGTCGGTTATCACTACTGTGATCGGCCACGGCCCGTAGAACGCGCCCCACTTGCTCGATATCGACGGTTCAGCCATGGCAGGCGTCGCACAGAGCATGAGCAGCGCTATCAACAGCGCCAGCGCAGACGCCCTCTTGATTACCGTTCCATTCCTCATAACATCCCTCCGAAGAAATCATTTATGCTACTGTAACAACGGCATGACTTCACCACAGCATTTCGTCTGCATGAAACATCCAACGATGGAAGTTCACGCCAGTTACATTATACCAGAAGCCGCGCCATTATCAATATACGCGACAGAGGGAATATTTGGCATGAACGACAATACTAAGATCAGGCGATCAACGCTTCCCGCCGACCATCACGCCGCTTGCCCATCAACCCTCGAAAAACTCCAGCTTCTCGCCGTCAGGCCCGGTTAGGAATATGTTCCGCTTGCCCGCAAGACCCCCGGACAGTGCGCTAACCTTGTCCGACATGAACGTTACACCCTTCGCGCGCAGAGATCCAACCAGTTCGTCAATGCCCGATACGTCCAAACAGATGTGATCGACCGGGCCGGGCGCTTCGGGCGTCTTGCGGTCGGGACGTTCAATCAGCTCAATAATGCACGTGCCGGCATGGATGAACGCTAGCTTTGTGCCCCTATCCAGTTCTTCCCGCTGGTCGACAATAAACCCCAACCTATCCCGATAAAACACGATAGAGGCTTCTATGTCGGATACAATTACGCCAATATGCGACAATCCCTTTACGCCAAACGATTCAGACATCCGTCAATCCCCCTGATTTTTGTGTTTTAAGCTGCTTCCCGCTCGCTCTAAAGTGCATTATACCACTACCTCAGCCATTATCAAGCACTCATATAATTCCTCCCTTCGTTATAGTGGAACAATGCCTTCTTTTTCTCGTCTGAATGCATAGCGGTTATTTATCGCTGGTTTTGCTTGAGGTTTCGCGACTGTTCTATAACCGATAGGGTAGGCATACGCATATCCCAAACGGAGGTGAACGGAATGCGAGACGGTTCGCGCATGTGGAAGGACGGTACTGGCGTCCTTCGAAAGGAGCGGAGTTCTGCTCCATCGCCCCGAATCGGGCGGGACTCCGTCCCGCGTCCGATAGCTGGAATCAGTCGATGGATTGCGCTGGCGACGCTGGTTATACTAAGCGCGGCGTATCTGTGTATGCCGCCGGGCAGCGACGTCATAGCCGCGGCGCGAAAGCGCGAGCTGCCCGTGTATAACGTGGCGCGCGACGACAAGGTTATCGCGATCAGCTTCGACGCGGCGTGGGGCAACGCGAACACGATGGCCCTGCTGGATCTACTGGATAAGTACGATATCAAGACGACGTTCTTCGTCGTTGGGATATGGGTGGAGAAATATCCCGAATTGATTCAAGAGATCGCGGCGCGCGGCCATGAGGTCGAGAGTCATTCCACAACGCATCCGCATATGCCGCAGCTGTCGGACGAAAAGATGCGCCAGGAACTCAAGACCGTCGCCGACCAGATCGAGTCCTTGACCAGCGAGCGCCCAACGCTGTTCAGGCCGCCTTATGGCGACTATAACGACCGCACGATAGTGGTCGCCAGGCAGGAAGGCTATGAGGTCATCCAGTGGAACATCGATTCCCTCGACTGGAAGAATCTTGGCGCGCAGCCGATGATCGCGGCGGCTACAAAGAGCCTTGCACCCGGAAATATTGTCTTGTTCCATAACGATTCCAAGTATCTGATGGATGCGCTGCCGACGATCTTGGACTATTATGTTTCGAACGGGTATAAAGTGATCCCCGTTTCGCAAATACTGTTATCGGGCGACACGTATATCGATCACGCGGGTACACAGCATCCCAAAGCCCAAACCGCTCCGACGCCGGAAGTCTGACGCGGGATACGAAGAGGTGGATACCGATGGAACGGATTGTGAATCAACTACGGTTGACCGGAACTATGGCTAACGCGCCAGTATTCAGCCATGAGCTGTTCGGGGAGGCCTTCTACCAGTTTACCCTGTCCGTGCCGAGGCTGTCGGGCGTGCAGGATCATCTGCCGGTAACAGCGTCTGAACGGCTGCTCACGCCGCTCAACCCCAAGCCGGGTATGCAGCTGCGGCTCGAGGGTCAGGCTCGGTCGTACAACAAAGTGATCAACGGCGCCGGTCGGCTGCTGATCACCGCGTTCGCGCAGCAGCTGTATGTTCCGCAGGATGAGCAGAACCCCAACACGATACAGCTGGTGGGCGCGCTATGCAAGCCTCCGGCATACCGAACCACGCCGTTTGGCCGCGAGATCGCGGACTTGATGCTGGCCGTCAACCGCGCCTATGGCAAGAGCGACTACATTCCCTGTATCGCGTGGGGACGCAACGCGCGCTTTGCTTCGCGTATGTCGATCGGCGATCAGATTCAGATCGACGGCCGCCTGCAATCCAGGCCCTATCAGAAACAGATGCCCGACGGCGCCATTATCGAGAAGGTCGCATATGAGGTGTCGGTTGGACGCTTGGAGGCTATCCGCAGCGAAGGCGCGCTGCCCGTCAAATTTACGCAGGACGACACGCCCGCGTCCGCCGGCGAAACCGCGCTGGATAAAGATGGCGGCGATGTTCCGTCCGTCGAGCGTGTGAATGGCAATGTCGGCGAACCGCCTGTTATCCTCGACGATTAGGAGCGGTAGGCGCGGCTGTAATCCGATGCGCGATCCTTGTCAACGCTTAATGGAAGGCTTCGTGCTTTCCTTTTGCGTTTTGCGGCATATTAAATCCCCTCGATAAAAGTTTGACAATCCGCTCTCGTTCCGTTATAATATTGGAACGTGCCTTTTCACGGTTGTTTCCTTATGTATACTCCACGGCGCGATCCGCTTGGATTTAGGAAGTGATGCGCTTGACCTTGGACGTGAGCCGCGCCCTGCAGCAGCCGGGCGAGCAGTTTCCGTTTTCGGCGGCGATGACGGACGCGGAAAAGAATAGCGAGACCGATCGCTTCCCGGAGGGAGTCGATGTGCGCGGCGTGCGCGCGGACGGGATATTCGTTGGCGGCGGCGATACGGTCTTTGTGCGCGGAAGGGCGTGCGCCGAGGTTTTATCGAAGTGCGCTCGATGTCTGGCCGATGTTACGCAGACGATCGAGACCCCCGTGCATGAGGTCTACGGCACGGACGCCGACCCGGATGATCCCGAGCGGCGGAGGCTTGAGGGCTATGAAGTGGACTTGACCGACGCGGTATATTCCGCGCTGGCGTTGAGTCTGCCCATACGCTTTCTGTGCCGCGAGGATTGCAAGGGGTTATGCCCCGTTTGCGGGTTCGATCTCAACGAAGGCGATTGCGGCTGCGTTCAAAAACATCAGGGGATTTAGTCTCCCCTTCCGAAACAGGTTTCAAATATAAAGGAGGGTCACAACGTATGGCTGTGCCAAAGCGC
>JAITDK010000238.1 GCA_031282605.1 Oscillospiraceae bacterium | reverse complement strand
GCCGATCTGATGCCGGGCGATCCCCCCGACCCCGTTTATTTCGACGGCTCCGGCGGCCATAGCCCAAACATAGCGGACACCCGCCGCGAAATCCTCGTCCTGTTCTACGAACGCCAGGCGCAGCCCACTATCTCGACTATCACCGTTCACTTCGTGGACGCGGATTTCCCCTATGACGATCTGTCCAACCCGAACTATGACGGTGAGACGTCCGTCTCCTTACTCGCCCCACAGGGGGTGGATTACTGGCTGCCATTGCGCTACATGGGCGGCTTCGCCGATGCTTCCGTTCAACCGTGGTCTTACGTGGATTACAAGGATTCCTATACCCCTAATGACCCGCCGTCGACGGGAAGCTACACCTTACCCCGCTACCCGCTCGGCGACCCGGATCACCCCCTATTCACTGCCGCGCAGATGCAGGACGATCAGGCCATTACCCTCTATTTCAAGCCAGCGGCCTCCGTCGTGGTGCGCTACGTCGAATTGAATCGCGACGAGCACATCCTGCATACCCCGGATACCTCCTTTGCCTCGATTGACCTAACGTTGCAGGGTCGTGACGACGGTCAGTCCTATTACAATGACTCGATCACAGCGCAGGGTAAGGAATATACCTATAGCGGCTACTATAACCTTGACTCAGTCATGAGCAATCAAGACGACCCGTTGCCGACGGACGTATCCCCAGGAACCGAGGGCGCTGTTGTAACCCTCTATTTCACAACCGTCTACAAGGTGACGGAGATGTTCCACGGCGTAGAACCCGGCGTGAACGAGCACGAGGTGTACAGCGTTACGCCGCTGATATACGGGCTAGACGGCGTGTCCCTTGACGTGTCCGGCGGGAATACGTTCCACGCCATGGACGCGTATAACGCCGACAAAGGCACCAGCTTGACCCAACCACCCCAAACGATTGCGCAAGGCGGCGTGACATGGGACTATCTAGGCTGGCGTGTAGGCTGGAACGACGACGAACCTCTGCAGGAAGGCTTCCCCCCTGAGACTCTCATTGACGAGGTTTGGACCGACGCCGCGTTTATCTACGTGTACGACAAAGGTCAGCCCAGCAAGACCGCGCGGGTTAGCAAAGACAACGGCGTGACATGGAGCAGTTACGAGACGGGTACGCAAAAAAAGCCCGTCACAGTGAAAGCGGGCGCCTGGATAGAGTACACCATACGCCCTCGTCCAGGCGACGGCACGTTCAGCGACGGTTACCTGAGCATGACCGTGACCGACTTGATCCCCCTGAAAACTACGTTTGTATCCAGCGTCCCTGTAGCTGGCGTTCCCGGCGTGGCGACACCCGACGGCACGCGGACGCGCGTCACTTGGGAGGACGTACAATTCCAGCCCGGCATGGAATTCGTATTCGTGGTCAGCGCGGACGCCGACGGCGTAACGATCGAGAACACAGCCGCCGTCACCCCCTTCGCCGCCTCCATGAAAGGCACCAACCCCACCTGGCACATCGCGCCTAAAGCGCCGCCCAAACCGCCAGCCAAACCGTCGACCAAACCGCCGACCGCGCACATGACCACACGCCGTCCCGCCAGATCGTGCCGTCCCGTCGGAGCATGCGGTACCATCGGAGCAAGCCCTCCCGCCAGATCGTGCCGCATATATGAACGTCGCGAACCGCCATGCATTGCGGCGCGGACATTATCCGGCTATTACCGTCGCGGTCATTAACCCTTTATAACCTTATTTCACCATCCAAATCCCACAGATCCTCCCATCCCTTCGCACCGGGCCAGAGAAACACTTGACCCTTTATCAGCCGACAGCCGCAGTCGAGCGTAGACATGATCCGCATCTCATCTTCTGTCAGCGGATCTGTAGTAGCGGCGCGCAGGTTGGCCGCGTACTGCTCTGGCTTGACGGAGAACGGTATCGGGATCGAGCCGCGCCCCACCTGCCACTTCAGACACACTAGCGCGGGATGGACGTTGTGAACCTTGGCGATGCTCACGAGTTCGGGCATTTCGCAGTCCACGACGTCCTCGGGCGCGCGGTCACGGTTGGGGCGCGATGGCGAACCGATCGGACTGTAACCAATGGGCTGTATACCGCGCGCGATGCAATAGTCGAACAGCTCCTTTTGCTGGAAGGATGGATGCATCTCCATCTCGATCAGCGCGGGCTTCACCTCGCAGCAGGGCAGAACGGCCTCCAGTTTGGGTATCGTCATGTTTGACATGCCTAAATAGCGAGTTAATCCCAGGCGGTATAGGCGTTCCATCTCGCGCCATGTCGCCAGGAACCGCTCCGCCTTGAACGGCACGCTATCCGGATTGCGGGAATCCCCGTCACAACCAGGGGCGTGATAGTTCGGAAACGGCCAGTGAACAAAGAAACAGTCCACGTAATCCATCCGCAAATCCTTGAGCGTCTTGGCTAACGACAGCATCGGATCACCCCGACCGTGCATGTCGTTCCACACCTTGGAGTTGATGAACAACTCGTCGCGGCGGACTGCGCCGTCCTTGACCGCGCGCTCAATGGCCGCTCCCACCTTGTCCTCGTTACCATATACGCTGGCGCAATCGATCAGGCGATAGCCGGAGCGAATCGCGCCGTAGACGGCCTCGGCAACCTCATTCGGGCCATACTTGTCAGACCCGAACGTACCCAAACCTATTGTGGGTATCGCCTCGCCTGTGTGCAGATGAAACATGGAAACACCCCTATCTTATTGCCTCAATTTATTGCTCTTGCGAGAACGCGCCGCGCGCTGTATACTGTATCGTCGTCATGTGCAATACTGTGCGCGCAGTATACCATACGCCATAGATTTCGGCAAGAATCGCTATCCTGGCGCCCTGATTCCGCTTTTATGAGGTAGCCTGATATATGGCACAGCCGTTGAGGTGGAGGAAACCCAAACTAGCGCTGTACGACAGCCCGGGGCTTAGCGACTCGCTGCGCAAGAGCCTGAACTTCATCATAATATCCGGTGCGTTCGGCACGGTAAGCGGCAATATCACCGGCGGCGCGGCTTGGACGGGATTCTTGCGCGCGATTGGGGCGAACGCTGCCGCGCTGGGGATCTTCGCCGCTATACCCGTCGCGGCGAACAGCATACAGATTCTCATATCGTACATTATCGAGCGGACGGGACACCGCCGGGAATGGATGCTGAGGGTCGGAATAGCGGGACGGCTGCTGTGGGCGGTGATCGGTTTGATACCGTTCATCATACCGATGGAAGCCGCGATGCTGCGCATAGTCACGGCCATGGTGTTCGTCGCGCTGTGCGCAGGGTCGAACGCCGTCATATCGGTCAGCTTCTACTCGCTGATAGGGGATCTGGTACCGATCCGTATGCGCGGACGTTACTTCGGGGTCAGGCAGATGTTCTGCTTGGTGGCGGGCGTGCTGACCGGATTGGGCGTCAGCATGCTGCTGGATCGGATGCATGGATACGCCGGGTATATGGTTGCGCTATTGATAGCGGGTATATTCGGCGGCGCGGATATAGCGCTGTTCGTGTTCTGCGACTGGCCGGCGATGCATTCGCCCGAGGGTAGGCGTGACAGCCTGGGAGGGATGCTGCTGACCGTCGCGCGGAACAAGCAGTTCCGTAAGATCACGCTGATCATGCTGTACTGGGGTTTCGCGGTGAATATCTGCGCGCCGTTCTACAATGTATACATGCTGGAAGTTATAGGTATGACCTATACCCAGATTACGCTGATCAACCAGGTGCTGCCCAACGTGATTACGGTATTCATTATATCGTGGTGGGGCAGGAGGATGGATACGCATGGGAACAAGCCCGTCATGCAGTTCACAGGCTTGTTCACGATGATATACCCGCTGCTGTGGATGTTCACCGGACCGAATGTGTTCTGGATACTGATCATTACGAATATTGCGTCAGGGCTGCTGTCCACGGCGTTCGACCTCGGCGCGCAAAATATATACCTGAACGCCGCGCCGGACGTAAACCGATCGATGTACTTATCGGTATATTTCGCGGCGACTCAATTGCTGGGTAACGCGACGAGCAACGCGCTTGGCGGCGTATTGGTGCAGAATGTGCTGCCAAGGCTGGAGACGCTGAACTGGCGTATCGGCGGGCTGCTGATGACGCGGTATCATTTTATTTACCTGATTTCCGGGCTGCTAAGAATCGTAATGATACTATGTCTGCTGCCGATGATGCAGGAGGATGAATGTAAGACCATGCGCGCGCTTGTGACGGACATCTCAAGCGAGATACGCACGACGTGCGCGTGCAAAACGCGTATGCTGGTCATGACCGCCAGGCGCAGACGCGCGCGGCGCGCGATGCAGGACGACGATCAGCACCCTTAAAAACACAGAAAGTTGGCAACCAACATGCCTGAAGAAACAAAACTCCGCGAACGGAGCGAGATCGAAAACCAATGGAAGTGGAAACTGGAAGACATATTCCCTACAAACGAGTCGTGGGAGAGTGAATTCAAGTCGCTTAAAGAATCGCTGCCCCGGATCGACCAGTCCGTGCGGGCCGTAGCTAGCCCGCCCGATGATCCAGCGGAGCTGCACGACGTCGTGCTTAGCGCGCTTAACGATGCGTCCGACACTAACCGCCTGCTGTCCAAGCTGTACGTATACGCCCGGATGCGCCGCGACGAAGACAACCGCGCCGCGTTGTATCAAGGGTTTGTGCAACGGGTTGAGGCGATGGAGGTCGAGTCCGGCGCGATTATGGCGCCGCTGCGCCCCGCGCTGCTCGCACTGCCCGAGGGTGCGCTGGAATCGTATATAACGGATCAGGCGTTCAAGGATTATGACGAAGAACTGCGGAGACTGCTGAGAGATCGAGCGCACACGCTTAGCGCGGATCAGGAGCGGATCATCGCGATGGCGGGAGAGATGCGCGACGCGCCGTCCACTATATTCGACATGCTAAGCGACGCCGACATGAAGTTCCCCGTCATAAACGACGAAAACGGCAACCCTGTCGAGATTACGCACGGGCGGTACGGCCAGATGATCGAGAGCCGCGATCGGCGGGTGCGCCGCGAGGCGTTCGAAGGGTTGCACGATACGTTCAAGAAGTACGCCAATACGATCGGCGCGGCCTACGCGGCCAGCGTGAAGGGCGACATATTCAATTCAAGAGTACATAAATATGACAGCGCGCTGGCCGCGTCGCTCGCGCCGAACGACATACCGATCGCTGTATACGATGGTCTTGTCGAAGCGGTTCATTCGCACCTGCCCGCGCTGTCGAAGATGCTCTCCTCCCGCAAAACGCTGCTGGGCGTCGAAGAGCTGCATATATACGACCTGTACGTCAATGTGGAGGAAGGATTTAAGCTGAACGTGTCGTACCCGAAAGCGTGCGAGATCGTGATGGAGGCGCTTGCGCCGCTGGGCGAAGAGTATACTGGCATCGTCAGACGCGCGATCAGCGAGAGGTGGATCGACGTATACGAGAGCGCGGGCAAGACATCCGGCGCGTATTCGTGGGGTACGTATGACGCGCATCCATATGTGCTGCTGAACTATGTCGAGCAATTCGGCAGCGTGTCCACACTAGCGCACGAATTGGGGCATCTGATGCACTCGTATTACACGAACGCGGCGCAGCCATATTCCAAGTCGGATTACTCAATGTTCGTGGCCGAAGTCGCTTCCACCGTAAATGAGATTCTGTTGTCGATGGACTTACTGAGTAAGAACGGCGATCCGGCGGCGAAACGGTTCCTGATAGGGGAGCTGCTCGAGAGTTTCAGGGGAACGGTGTTCAGGCAGACGATGTTCGCCGAGTTTGAACGAGAGACGCACGCAATGGCCGAACGCGGTGAGCCTTTGACGCATGAATCGATGTCGGCGCTATACCGCAGTTTGAACGAACGGTATTACGGCGCGTCGGTAACGATCGACGAGGCCGTGAACGCGGAATGGTCGCGCATACCGCATTTCTACAGGAATTTTTACGTGTATCAGTACGCGACGGGGTTTTCAGCCGCAGCGTTCATCGCCAGACGGATACTGCGCGAGGGGAGATTGGCTGTCGAGGATTACAAGAAGTTTCTCAGCGCGGGCAGCGCGGTATCGCCTATCGAGGCACTCAAGCTGGCGGGGATCGATATGTCCCGGAAGGAATCCGTCGGCGGCGCGCTGGATTGGTTCAACGAACTGGTTGACGAGTATATAGGGTTGTTTGAGTGAAGGACGACGAAAGGAACATAACGATGCTGAACGCGAGATATAATGCGAAGGAAATGGCGACGCTAGGCATACTAAGCGCGATAGGAATTGTGTTGGGTCTATGGATAATGATACCGCTGATACCAAGCGCGCCTTTTTTGAAGTATGATCCCGCCGACGTGCCGATATTTTTAGGATCACTGATGTTCGGGCCACTTGCGGGCGTCATGATGACGATTGTCGTCAGTTTTGCGCACAGTTTGTTTGAGGGTGTAAGCGGGATCAGCGGATTCATAATGCATGTCGCGGCGACGGGTGCGGCGGCGTTTGTGATTGGGGCGATATACCGCGCCCGGCGCACGCGCACGGGTTCGATAATAGCCATAGTATGCGGCGCACTGGCCATGACCGTGCTGATGATACCGCTGAACTTGATAGTGACGCCGATATTCATGGGTGCGCCCAGGGCGGCCGTTATAGATCTGCTGCTGCCCGCGATTATCCCGTTCAATCTGCTGAAGGCGGGAATAAACGGGATCCTGGCGTTAACGCTGTACTATGCGCTGGTTGGAGCGAAGGTTATCTGAAGCGGAGTATACGGCGCATCCACGCCTTTGGGAGGTGTGCTACGCTCAACTACAATTCCCCTCCCGATCTCCCCCGAGGCCTGCCACCCCTGTCGCTGCGGCGACATTTTCCCCTATGAGGGCGATGACGGCTGGAGAGTCGAGTTGCGTTACGAGGTAGACTCTCAGAGCGCAACCGGCAATCCGAAGCCGATGGCCTGTGCAACACGATGGTCCAGGCGAAGCCTGGTCCGGATTCGAAAGGGCGGA
>JAITDK010000210.1 GCA_031282605.1 Oscillospiraceae bacterium | reverse complement strand
GTGCAGCCGCGTCAATCACCGCCGACCGCCTGGGTTACAAACCGCTGATCCTCACCACGACGCTGGATTGCGAGGCTCGCGAGGCGGGCGCGGCTATCGCAGCCATCGCCCGTGAGATTCACAAGAACCGCAGACCCGTCACGCCGCCTTGCGCAGTTATCCTCGGAGGCGAGACGGTCGTCCGCGTTCACGGCTCAGGCTTGGGTGGACGCAACCAAGAGTTGGCGCTCGCCGCCTCTAAAGGCATCGATGGTCTTCCCGGCACCGTGCTCTTCTCCGTTGGTTCCGACGGCACAGACGGCCCGACCGACGCGGCGGGAGGGATTGTCACGGGTGAGTTCGCGCGGCAATGCAGGGAGGCGAGCGTCTCAATAGACGCGTATCTCAGCGACAATGACGCGTATCATATACTGCAACGTATGGGCGGCTTGATCACGACCGGCCCGACGGGCACCAATGTGAACGATCTAACCGTGCTGCTGATACGGTAAACAAAAAGGCTGGCGCGTTACGCGTCAGCCCTCTGATTTATCAAACCAATTCTATAACAACCATCTCGGCGGCGTCGCCCCGGCGCGGCCCTAGCTTCAATATCCGCGTGTACCCTCCGGCGCAGCCCTTCTCCTGGTTGCGCTTCTTGTACTTCGGACCCATCTCGGTGAACAGCTTCTCGATCAAAGGATGCTTAACGTCCTTCGTCCGTTCTTTGTAGTCGGACTTGGATTCGTCGTCCTTCTTGATCTCCTGCAGATCGTACAGGTACGACATCATGATCCGGCGGGCATGCAGCTTGCTGGGCAGATCGTTGCGCGTCTGTATCGTGACGACCTGACCCTTCTCGTTGTTATGCTTCTTCTCGACCGTGATCTGGTTGTCGCATTCGGCGATCGCCAGGCTTACCATATGGTCGGCTATCGCGCGCACTTCCTTGGCCCGCGCCAGCGTGGTCTCTATCCGACCATGCCATAGCAGATGCGTTACCTGATTGCGCAGCAGGGCCTTGCGTTCCTTTGCGGGCCGGCCCAACTTGCGTTGATAAGGCATAGTTATTCCTCCTTATTCTTCCAACGTCCTAAGGCCCAAACCCAGAGCCGCCAGCTTCTGCTCGACCTCTTCCAGCGACTTCTTGCCCAGGTTGCGCACCTTCATCATATCGTCCTGGTTGCGCTGCACCAATTCGGAGACTGTGTTGATCGACGCGCGCTTTAGGCAGTTGTACGCGCGCACGGACAAATCCAGTTCCTCAATGGTCATCTCGAGAACCTTTTCCTTCTTGTTGTCGACCGGCTCGTTAAAATCGACCGGGATTATCTGTTCGGTCAGGTTTACGAACAACTTCAGGTGGTCGCTGAGTATCTTTGCCGCCGTCGAAATCGCCTCGTCCGGCAGGATGGATCCGTTCGTCCACACCTCAAGCGTCAGTTTATCAAAGTCCGTTATCTGTCCGACGCGTGTATCCTCGACCGCGTAATTCACCTTGCGGATCGGCGTGAATATCGAGTCGACAGGTATCACCCCGATGGGCGTTGCGTTCGTCTTGTTCCGTTCCGCCGTCACATAACCGCGATTGCGATCCAGGGTGATCTGCATCTCCAACCGCGCGTCCTCGTTGAGCGTGGCGATATGCAGCTCCGGGTTCATTATGTCGACCTCTTCATCGGTGGCCAGATCATCCGCAGTGACCTCTTTCGGGCCGCGGATATCGACATTGATCACCTTCGCACCCTCGGAATATAACCTGGCCGACAGGTTCTTTAGGTTCAGGATTATCTCGGTCACGTCCTCCTTGACCCCTTGGATCACGGAGAACTCATGCTGAACGCCTTCGATCTTTATGGACGTCACCGCTACGCCGGGCAGCGAGGAAAGCAGCACCCGCCTTAGCGAATTTCCCAGTGTCTGCCCATACCCGCGCTCCAAGGGTTCGATGACAAATCGGCCGTAACAGCCGTCCTCACCCGTCTCCACACGCTCGATTCTGGGCCGCTCAATTTCTATCATTACGCCCTGTCCCCCCCTCAGTTTCCCGCGCAGCTGCGGACACACTCAACAGTATTCGGGCGTTTATCGTGAGTACAACTCAACAATGAGATGCTCCTGAATCGATAGATCGATGTCGGCCCGCTGCGGCAGCGCGGTCACGGACGCTGTCAGGTTTTCCGCGTCGAATGTAAGCCATTTGGGCAAAATGCGACCAGTGCCCTCGCGAAGGGCCTTGAAGTGAGGGATCTCGCGGCTGCGCGGGCGCAGAGTCACAACCTCCCCGGCCTTGACCAGGTAGGAAGGAATGTCCACCTTCGCTCCGTTGACATATATGTGGCCGTGCAGCACGAATTGCCTCGCCTGCGCGCGCGAGGAACCCAGACCCGCGCGGAACACGACGTTATCAAGGCGGCGTTCAAGCAGCTGGAGCAGGTTTTCGCCCGTGACGCCCTTCATGTTGGAGGCCATCTCGTAATAGCGGTGGAACTGTGTCTCCAGGATACCCCAAGCCCTGCGGGTTTTCTGCTTCTCTCGCAGCTGGATGCCGTACTCGCTCATCTTACGCTGACGCGCCTGGCCGTGCTGACCCGGAGGCGTCGAGCGGTGCGCGAACACGCATTTCGCCGAATAACATTTATCGCCCTTCAGGAACAGCTTCTGCCCTTCCCGGCGGCAAAGACGGCATACTGAACCGGTATATCTGGCCATTGAAGTTCCTCCTGATTACACGCGCCGGCGCTTGGGCGGACGGCAGCCGTTATGCGGGATGGGCGTTACATCCTTGATCATGTTGACCTCGAGTCCCGCCGCCTGTAAGGAGCGGATGGCGGCTTCGCGCCCGGAACCCGGACCCTTCACGTACACCTCGACGGTCTTCAGCCCGAATTCCATCGCGTTGCGCGCGGCGGTCTCGGCGGCTGTCTGAGCCGCGAACGGCGTAGACTTCTTGCTGCCGCGAAAACCCAATCCGCCCGCTGACGCCCAGCTTAGCGCGTTTCCGACGGTATCGGTAATCGTTACGATAGTATTGTTAAACGAGGAGCGGATATGGGCGGCTCCACGCTCGACCATTTTCTTTTCCCGGCGTTTGCGCACGACGCGCTTTACGGCCTTCTTAGGCGCCATAGCAATCCCTCCGAATCAAACAGTTAGCCCCACGGGTTCGGTTCATGCTGCCCAAGCGCGTCACTTCGCGGCCTTTTTCTTGCCCGCGACCTGCTTCTTGGGTCCTTTGCGCGTACGCGCGTTCTGCTTTGAATTCTGGCCGCGCACCGGCAGGCTGCGGCGGTGCCGTATCCCGCGGTAAGAACCGATCTCCACCAGGCGCTTGATGTTCAGCGACACCTCGCGGCGCAGATCGCCCTCAACCTTGACGTTCTTTTCGATGTAGTCGCGCAAGCGGTTGATCTCCTGCTCGCTCAGATCCCTCACCCTGGTATCGGGGCTGATCTGGGTGGATTCAAGGATCTTCCGGCTGGTAGATACGCCTATACCAAAGATATAGGTAATTCCGTACTCCACACGCTTGTCACGGGGCAAGTCCACGCCCGCAATTCGTGCCATGCTTTAACGCACCTCCACAGTTCACTGGGGTTTAGTGTATACAAGTGAACGACCTCGCGCAGTCCGGCGGTACGCCGATGAGCAACCGGCGTCAGCCGCCCGCCCGGATCTGCGCCAAGTCCTATTCTTCATCCGACGCCTTATCAGGCGCCTTAACCCTGCTTCTGCTTATGCTTGGGATTCTCGCAGATGATCATCACGCGACCCTTGCGCTTGATGATCTTGCATTTCTCGCATATCGGCTTAACCGACGGTCTGACTTTCATAACCGAATGCCTCCTTGCGGTCGTTGAGTCGTACTAATTCTTGCTGCGCCAGGTTATCCGCCCGCGCGTCAAATCATATGGCGAGAGTTCCACGGTTACACGGTCGCCCGGGTATATCCGGATGAAGTTCATCCGCATCTTGCCCGAGATATGAGCCATAATCATGTGGCCGTTAGGCAACCGCACCTGAAACATCGCGTTTGGAAGCGCCTCTACGACGACTCCCTCTACCTCAATACTATCGCTCTTGGCCAAGTGCATCCTCCTCCTTGCCGACCGCGTATCCGGCGCTGGCTAACCGCGAGCGCACATGCGCATCCAAGAGCGTGCCCGAACGCGCCTTTTCCACAATGTCGTCAAACCGGTCGGGTTGAGGCCTCACGTGGCGGACCTTCTTCTTCTTTGGAGCGGACGTCTTTCGCAGCCTGCCGTCCGCCAGCATCGCGTAATCCGCCAGCGGCACATCCATTACCACAAAGAAACTGCCCGCGTCGCGTCCCGCCTTGGACAATACCACCCGCCCAGGCTCTATCGGATAACCGGTCGTCCGCCGCGCCGCGCAGGTCATCGCCCGGCCTCCGCCGTGTGAGCCAGCGCTGCGGGCAGAGTCAGAATCTCCGGCTCGCCGTAGGTTATCAAAACCGTGTGTTCATAATGCGAAACCCAGCCACCATCCTTCGTCGCGACGTGCCACCCATCGCTTATGACGTCATATCCGCCCGCCGATATCATCGGCTCAATGGCCAGCGTCATACCGGGAGCCAGCCTTGGCCCGTGTCCCGGTTTGCCAAAGTTGGGCACCTCCGGATCCTCATGCATCTCCCTGCCTATACCGTGCCCGCACAGCGCGCGTATAACCTGATAACCGTTGGATTCAGCCCAGGCCTGCACGCTCGAGCCGATATCGCTCAGTCTGTGGCCGGTCTTCATCTGGGAGACACCCTTCCAGAAGCATTCCTCGGTCACGTCGATCAGGCGCTTCGCTTCCGGGCTGATATTGCCTACACCTATCGTGTAGGCGCTGTCCGCCTGCCATCCATCCAGCACCAATCCGCAGTCAAGGCCTAATATGCAACCCTCCACGAGCGGAACGTCGTTCGGGATGCCATGCACCACCACCTCGTTGACGCTTGTACACAACGAGGCGGGGAACCCGTCGTACCCCAGGAATGACGGCGTGGCGCCAGCGTCAGTGATCATTCGATGCGCTATCTTGTTAAGATGCATCGTCGTGACGCCTGGCTTCACATATCCGCGCAGTTCGGTCAGCACGCTGTAAAGCAGCCGTCCCGCTGCTCGCATCTTCTCAATCTGAGCGTCGTTCTTGATTGAGATCATCTAAGCGCCCGCCGACTCTAGACGTTCAAGAAAGCCCTCAATATACGCGAACCCCTCGTCCAGCGGCATGGCTCCGTCCATCGCGGTCAAGCGCCCCGTCCCTTGATAATACTCCACCAGCGGCGCGGTCTGTTCGTGATAGACCGACAGTCGGTTGAGCACGGTCTCAGGGGCATCATCCTTGCGCAGAACCAGGTTTCCTCCGCAGCCCTCGCAGCGTGTCCGACCCTTCAGGCGATCCACATGGTGTGTAGCGCCGCAGTTATCACAGACGCGGCGACCCGAGAGCCGCTTCACTATCGCCTCGTCGGGCATCGTCATATAGATAATCCGATCCAGCTGGCAGATCTCCTCCAACGCCCTCGCCTGCGGCACCGTGCGCGGGAAGCCGTCCAATATGAACCCTTTCGCGCAATCGTCCTGCCGTATCCGATCGTCAACGATCTCGATCATCACTTCGTCCGGCACCAACAAGCCTTGATCGACATACGTTTTCGCCCTCAACCCGATGGGCGTGCCCGTTTTCATAGCCTCTCGCAGAATCTCGCCGGTCGATATCGCCGGAATCCTATACCGCTTGGCGACAAACGCGGCCTGGGTACCTTTGCCGACTCCCGGAGGGCCCAGAAACAGAAGCTTCATTATATACTCCTCGGCATGTCAAAACCCTCTAACCCTTTATAGGAATCCCTTGTAGTGGCGCATCAGCAACTGACTTTCGAGACTGCGCGTCGTTTCCAGCGCGACGCTTACGGCGATCAGCAGGCTGGTGGCGGCAAACGGCACGCTCGTGGACAGCAGCCGCGTCGCGAACGTCGGTATAACGGCTAGCACAGCCAGGAACACGCCGCCGAACAGCGTCACACGCGACGATATGCGCGAGAGGTAATCGCTCGTCGGCTTGCCTTGACGGATACCGGGGATGATGCCGCCGTTCTGCTGCAGGTTCTTAGAAACCTCCACAGGGTTGAACGTTATGGAGGTGTAGAAATAGGCGAAGAACAGTATCATCAAGCCCACTGCCACTTGATACCATACGCCGTTCAGGAACTGACTATTCCACCAAGTGGAAATCGGCGCGTTTGGAAAGAAGCCCATGATCGTGCCAGGGAACTGCATGATCGAATAAGCGAAGATAAGCGGCAGGACGCCGGTCGAGTTGACCTTCATCGGGATATGGGTGGACTGTCCGCCCATCATCCGCCGTCCCACTACGCGCTTGGCATACTGTACCGGCACGCGGCGCTCGCCCATATCCACGAACGTAACCGATACGATCATTATCAGCGCTACTGCCAGCACGGCGACCATGGCGATCCAACTTATCAGGTTCGCGCCTGATACCAGGCTGGCGACGCCCTGACTCGTCCAGGTGAACAGGTTTGTGATGATACCTGAGAAAATCAGCAGCGAGACCCCGTTGCCCACGCCATTTTCCGTGATGCGTTCACCGATCCACATCGACAGCGCGGAACCCGCGGCCATGGATAACCCGATAACCAGTCCGCTCATGAGCGTCTTCTCGCGCATACCGCCCAGTCCGTACACCAGGCCGACCGCCTGTATAAAGCCCAGCACCACGGTCAGGTACCGCGTGTACTGCGCGATCTTCTTGCGGCCTTCCTCGCCTTCCTTCTGCAGGCGCTCAAGGTAGGGTATCGCGACCGTGAGCAGCTGCATGATGATCGACGAGTTGATATACGGCGTGATGCCCATGGCCATGATGGTCATGTTGGAGAACTGATTGCCCGTCATCATGCTCATGAAATCGAGCAAACTGAACCTTGACATCGAGGCTTGAACCGCCTCTACGTCAATGCCGGCTACGGGGATGACACCCGCCAGGCGATATATCAGCAACATAGCCAGGGTATACAGTATCTTCTTGCGCAGCTCCGGAACGCGCCAGCAATTGCGCAGCGTTTCGAGCATTTCAGACCACCTCGGCTTTCCCGCCCGCCGCCTCGATCTTCTGTTTCGCCGAACCTGTGAAGCGTGCGGCCTTGACCGTCAGCTTCTTGTTCAGTTCGCCGTTGCCCAGCACCTTGACGCCGTCCAGTTCCTTCTTAATAAGACCCGTTCTCAGCAGCAGCGTGGTATCAACAACCGTATCCGTCGTGAACGCGTCAAGCGCCTCGACGTTGACAATCGCGTATTCCTTGGCGAATATGTTTGTGAACCCGCGCTTGGGCAGACGCCGAACCAACGGGAGCTGACCGCCCTCAAAACCGGGGCGCTTACCGCCGCCGCTGCGCGCCTTCTGACCCTTGTGGCCCTTGCCGCTGGTCTTACCCAGCCCTGAACCCACGCCTCGACCCAGTCGTTTCCGCGTTTGGGTCGAACCTGGCGCGGGCGCTAACTCATGCAGCCTCATTTGGCACCTCCATCAGCAACCGCCGCGTCTGGGCCGATCTCATCAACGGACACCAGATGCTTCACCTGAAAGATCATCCCGCGGACGCTGGGCGTATCCTCGAGCACAACGCTCGAATGCAACTTGCGCAACCCCATCGACTCGACTGTCCGCACATGTTTGGGCAGACTCGCGATCGGGGAATGCACAAGTGTAATCTTCAGCTTCGCCATCCTTTTCCCTCCTATGGACTTGAGACCTGCTCAGCCCAGCAATTCCTCCACGGTCTTGCCGCGCAGGCGCGCCACTTCCTCAGCCGTCCTAAGCTGGCGCAGACCATCCAGCGTCGCCTTGACCATGTTGATCGGGTTGGACGAACCGAACGACTTCGTACGGATGTCCTTCACGCCGCACAGTTCCAGTACTGCGCGCGCCGGACCGCCGGCAATAACGCCCGTGCCTTCCGGCGCCGGCAGCAACAGCACCTTGCCGGTGCCATAGTTGCCGACCGACTCATGCGGAATCGAGGTGCCCTTCATCGCGACTGTGACCAGTTGCTTCTTCGCGTCGTCAACGGCCTTGCGAATAGCCTCGGGGATCTCGGTCGCCTTACCCATGCCGCAGCCGACGCGGCCTTTTTCGTCGCCGACCACCACCAGCGCGGCGAAGCGGAAGTTACGACCGCCCTTAACTACCTTGGTGACGCGGTTGACCGACACCAATTTTTCCTTGAATTCGCTCTCTTCCCTATCGCGATCCCTGCGCTGCATACGTTCGCTCCCCCTAATTCCACGATTCTGATCAGAACTCGAGTCCGGCTTCGCGAGCGCCCGACGCCAATTCGGCCACGCGGCCTGTATAAACGTACCCGCCGCGATCGAAAATGACATTCTTATAACCCGCCTTGATGGCGCGTTCCGCGAGAGTCTTACCCACGACCTTCGCCGCGCCCTTCTTGTCGGCCTCTTCTATCGCCGCGTTCAGCGAGGATTCCAGCGTAGAGGCCGAGGCCAACGTGACGCCCTTCGTATCGTCGACCAGCTGCGCGTAGATATGCTTCAGGCTGCGGTATACACACAGGCGCGGCCGTTCGGGCGTGCCGCTGATCTTCTTGCGCACGCGCGCATGACGCGCCTTGCGCAGTTGGTTCCTGTCTTTGCGCTCAAACATGCGGGACGCCTCCCTTCGTCAATTCATCTTACTTACTGATTGATTCCTATTGCATCCTGTTACTTCTTGCCGGTCTTGCCTTCCTTGCGCCGGATGATCTCGCCCTCGTACTTGATGCCCTTGCCCAGATACGGTTCGGGCTTGCGTATGGCGCGGATATCGGCGGCAAGACTGCCGACCTGCTGCTTATCGATGCCCTTGACCAATATCTTGGTCGGCGCGGGCGTCTCAAAGGCTATATTCTCGGGCGCTTCCATAATGACGGGATGGCTAAAGCCGATATTGATAGTCAGCTTCTTGCCCTGCGCCTGCGCACGATAGCCGGTTCCCACCAGCTCAAGCCCCTTCGTGAACCCGGCCGTCACGCCCGTAACCATGTTATTAATCAGCGCGCGGTACAGGCCGTGCATTGCCTTGTGGGGCTTGTTATCCGTTGGGCGCGTCAACACCAGCTGCCCGTTTTCCTGCCTCACCGTGATGTCGCGGTTCACCTGTTGAACGAGCGTACCCTTCGGCCCCTTGACCGTAACCAGGTTATCCGCGCCTATATCCACCGATACGCCGGAGGGCAGCGGCACGGGGAGTTTACCTATTCTTGACATTGTACTCTCCTGCCTTTCAGCTTACCAGACGTAAGCGAGAACCTCGCCGCCGACGGCTTGTTTCCTCGCGTCCTTATCGGTCAATATACCCTTTGGCGTGGACAGGATAGCCAGGCCCAGCCCGCCCAGCACCTTGGGCACTTCGTCCGCGCCTGTATAGACGCGCAGACCCGGGCGGCTGATGCGCTTCAGCCCCGTGATTACGCTCTTCTTATCGGGGGTATACTTGAGGATTATCCTTATATTGCCCTGCGGCCCGTCATGCAACACGTCGAAACTGCGGATAAACCCTTCGCTTAGGAGGATCCTCGCGATCGACTTTTTCATGTTGGACGCCGGGATGACCACCATATCGTGGCGCGCGACCAGCGCGTTGCGGATGCGGCTGAGCATGTCGGCGATTGGATCTGTTACGAGCATGTATCTTTCCTCCTTCCGCCGCGCTTACCAGCTGGCCTTGCGCACGCCGGGGATATGTCCCGCGTACGCCAGTTCCCTAAAGCAGATGCGGCATACGCCGTACTTGCGCAACACCGCGTGCGGACGCCCGCACAGGCGGCAGCGGGTATAGGCGCGCGTGGAGAACTTTGGCGGACGCTGCTGCTTGATTATCAATGAGGTTTTGGCCATAACGTATCTCCTCCGTTACGCGGCGGCAAACGGCATGCCCATTAGCCGCAGCAGTTCGCGCGCTTCCTCGTCGGTCCTGGCGGTGGTGACGAATATCATCTCCATGCCGCGGATCTTGTCGACTTTGTCGTACTCGATCTCCGGGAATATCAGCTGTTCGCGGATGCCCAGCGCGTAGTTGCCGCGACCGTCGAACGCGTTGCGGTTAACGCCTCTGAAGTCGCGCACTCGCGGCAGCGCGATGTTTAGCAGCTTATCCACGAAGAAGTACATACGCTCGGAGCGCAGCGTCACCTTCGCGCCGATGTTCATCCCCGCGCGCACCTTGAAGTTCGCGACAGACTTGCGCGCCTTGGTCACCATGGGTTTCTGGCCGGTGATCGTGGCCAGATCCGCGACCGCGGCATCCAGCGCCTTGGGGTTATCCTTGGCGTCGCCCAGGCCGATGTTTATGACGACCTTCTCCAGCTTGGGAACCTGGTTGATGTTCTTATACTGGAACTTCTGCATCATCGCGGGCACGACTTCCGTCTTGTATTTATCCTTCAACCTTACAGCCATGTTGTCTCCTCCCGCCCGATGCTCACGCGTCTATCAGCGCGCCGCACTTCTTGCACGCGCGTGATTTCGACCCGTCGGCGCTGAACTTGTGCGCGTTGCGCGTGGCTTTGCCGCACTTGGGGCACACCAGCAGTACGTTGGACGCGTCTATGGCGGATTCTTTATGGATGATTCCGCCCGGCTGACCCTGCGCGCGCGCTTTCTGATGCTTGGTGACGACGGCGACGCTCTCGATGATTACGCGTCCGAGTTTCGGAAACGCCTTCAACACCTTACCATGCCTGCCCTTGCTCTCGCCGGATATCACAACGACGGTATCGTCGCGGCGCACGTGCAGCTTCGGATTCACTTGGTCTTTGCGGTCGGACCGCTTGAACGATCTTTGCATACGGCTCGCTCCTTACAGCACTTCCGGCGCGAGCGATACAATCTTCATATAGTCCTTCTCGCGCAGTTCGCGCGCGACGGGCCCGAAGATGCGCGTGCCGCGCGGCTGTTTCTGGTCGTTGATGATAACGGCTGCGTTATCGTCAAAGCGTATATAGCTGCCGTCCGGACGGCGGCGGTTCTTGCGCGTGCGGACGACTACCGCCTTGACGACCTCGCCCTTTTTAACAACGCCGCCGGGCGTTGCCACCTTGACGCTGGCTACGATCACATCGCCGATGGAGCCATCGCGACGGAAGGAGCCGCCCAGCACGCGTATGCACATTATCTCCTTGGCGCCGGTGTTATCGGCCACCTTGAGCCTTGTTTGCGGCTGAACCATTCAGGTATTCCCTCCTATCGATTGGAGGCTCTGCCCCCAACCCCCCGTTAACGCGGGGTTAATTCCGCGCCTCGGGTCAGCTTACTTGGCTTTCTCGACTATCCCGACCAGGCGCCAATGTTTCTCTTTGCTGATCGGCCTGGTTTCCATAACCTGCACCCTATCGCCCACGCCGCACTCGTTCTTCTCGTCGTGCGCCTTAAGCTTTGTGGTACGGTTCATGATCTTGCCGTATAACGGATGCTTTACGCGGGTACGGATGGCGACCACGATGGTCTTATCCATTTTGTCGCTGACCACAACCCCCGTGCGGGTTTTGCGGATACCCCTGGCTAAAGCGGCTGTCTCCGCCATATTTTATCCTCCTCCCGCTTCAGGCGCGCTGCCTGAGTATGGTCTTGCAGCGGGCGATATCGCGCTTCACGTTCGATATAGCCATTGTGTTCTCCAGCTGCCCGGTCGCCAGCTGAAAGCGCAGGTTGAACAACTCGCCCTTCAGTTCTTTAACCCTATCATTCAGCGTGTCGCTGGACATATCGCGCAATGCGTTCGCCTTCATTCACTACCACCGCCTGACTGGTTGGTCTGGGCCAGCTGCGAGGCCTTGGACACTATCTTGCACTTCACGGGCAGCTTGTGCGAAGCCAGACGCAGCGCCTCGCGCGCGTCGGCCTCCGGCACGCCCGCGATCTCGAACATCACACGGTCGGGCTTCACCACGGATACCCAATATTCCGGCGAGCCTTTGCCCGAACCCATCCGGGTCTCGGCGGGCTTTTCCGTAACAGGCTTATCCGGGAATATCTTGATCCATACCTGTCCGCCGCGCTTGGTATAACGGGTCAGCGCGATACGTGCGGACTCGATCTGGTTGGACGTCACCCACGCAGGCTCCATCGATACCAGGCCGAACTCGCCGTAGGTTATGGTGTTACCGCGATGGGCCTTGCCCTTCATGCGTCCGCGGAACACGCGGCGGCGTTTGACGCGCTTAGGCATTAGCATGAGAAACGCCTCCCTCAATACGTCCTACTCGCTCTGGCCGCTCCGGACGATTCTCGCGAACCGGACGCTCCTGGCGGGGCTGCGGCTCCAAGCGCGGCTGATCGCCGCGACGCTTGGCGCTGGGCAGCACCTGACCCTTGTATATCCAAACCTTCACGCCCAAACGGCCATACGTGGTCTTCGCCTCGCAAAAACCATAGTCGATGTTCGCGCGCAGCGTCTGCAGCGGGATTGAACCGTCGTGATATCCCTCGGAGCGCGCGATATCGGCTCCGCCCAAACGACCCGACACCATCGTTTTGATGCCCTTCGCGCCGCCCTTCATCGCGCGCTGCAGACTTTGCTTCATCGCGCGGCGGAACGATATGCGCTTTTCCAGCTGCTGGGCGATATTCTCGGCGACCAGCTGCGCGTCGACGTCGGGGGCCTTGATCTCCATTATGTTTAGCGAGACCGCGCGGCCTGTGAACTTCTCAATGTCCTTCTTGAGCTGTTCGACGCCCGCTCCGCCACGACCGATAACGATGCCCGGCTTGGCCGTAAACAGGTTGATCGTCATGCGGTTGGCGCTGCGCTCGATATCGATATGGGATATGCCCGCCTGGTACAGGCGTTTTTTGAGCATATCGCGCAGTTTCCAATCGTCCTGCAGGAAGTTTGCGAAGTCCTTCTTATTGGCGTACCAGCGCGTGCTCCAATCGAGGATAACGCCCACTCGCGCGCCATGGGGGTTTACTTTCTGACCCATTCGTACGCCTCCTTATTTCTCCGCGACAACGACGGTTATGTGGCTGGTGCGCTTGAGCACGGGCGAAGCGCTGCCGCGCGAGCGAGCCACGAACCGTTTCATGGTAGGACCGGAATCAGCGAATACCTTTTGCACATATAAGTCGCCGCGATCCAGTTCCAGATTGTTCTCCGCGTTTGCGATAGCCGAGTTAAGCACCTTCAGAACCAGCGGTGAAGCGGCCTTGGGGGTGTACATCAGTATCGCTGCCGCCTGATCGACGGACTTGCCGCGGATCAGGTCGACGACAATCTTGACCTTACGCGGGGATATCCGCACGTTTTTGGCGACCGCGCGCACGGATTTCTTATCATCCTGGTAGGCGCCTTGTGTTGCGGCCATTTTGTTCACTCCTCCCGTACGCTTATGCCCGTCACTTGCGGGCGCTGGATTTCTCGCCCGCGTGACCGCGGAACGTACGCGTCGGGGCGAACTCGCCGAACTTATGCCCGACCATTTCCTCGGTGACATACACAGGTACGTGCTTGCGCCCGTCATGTACGGCGACCGTATGCCCCACGAAATCCGGGAATATCGTCGAGGCGCGCGACCAGGTCTTGATCACGCTCTTGCGTCCCGCTTTGTTGAGATCTTCGACCTTCTTCAGCAGCGACTCGCTGATGAACGGGCCTTTCTTGATGGATCTTGACATACCGCGTCTCCTTATTAATCGGCTAGAACAAGCCTGCGATTAACGCTTGCGGCTCGCGCGCTTGACGATCATATCGTTGGAGTACTTCTTGTGCTTGCGGGTTTTGAGACCCAGCGCGACCTTGCCCCACGGGGTTACGGGAGCGGGCATACCTACGGGCGACTTGCCCTCGCCGCCGCCGTGCGGGTGATCGACCGGATTCATAACCACGCCGCGCACGGTGGGGCGGACGCCCATATGGCGTGTACGTCCGGCCTTGCCCACGCGGACGTTCTCATGATCGCTGTTGCCTACGGAACCAATCGTCGCCTTGGCGATGATTGGGATGCGGCGCACCTCGCCGGACGGCAGTCTCACCTGCGCGAAGCCGCCTTCCTTGGCCATCAGCTGAGCGGATAGTCCGGCGGAGCGAACCAACTGACCGCCGCGGCCGGGCTTGATCTCCAGGTTATGGATCAGCGTGCCCAACGGGATGTTGGTCAGCGGCAGAGCGTTGCCGGGCTTGATATCGGCGGTCGGGCCGGACAGCACCGTAGCGCCGACCGCGAGTCCCTGCGGCGCGATAATATAGCGCTTCTCGCCGTCCGCGTAGAACAGCAGCGCTATAAACGCCGAGCGGCACGGGTCGTACTCAATCGCGTGAACCTTGGCCGGAACGCCGTCCTTGTCACGCTTGAAGTCGATCAAGCGGTACTTGGTCTTGTTACCGCCGCCCTGATGGCGGACGGTTATCTTGCCCTGCTTGTTGCGTCCGGCGTTCTTGCGCAGACGCTCGGTAAGGGCGCGCTCAGGCTTAGTCTTGGTGATCTCCTCAAACGTCAGCACCGACATGAAGCGGCGGGCGGGGGAGGTCGGCTTGTAGACTCTGGTGGGCATTCGTCGTTCCTCCCTTCGCTTACTGCGCCATGCCGTCGAAGAACTCGATGGTCTTGGAGTTTTCCTTGAGCGTGACGTAGGCTTTCTTTATCTCCGGGGTGCGGCCCTGCGTCTTGCCCTGGCGCTTCATCTTGCCCATGGTGCGCAGGGTGTTGACGCTGTCGACCTTCACGCCGAAACACGCCTCGACGGCCTGGCGGATCTCGATCTTGTTGGCGCGCGTATCGACCTCGAACACGTACTTCTTGCCGGCCAAGCCGCTGTACGCCTTTTCGGACAGTACCGGGCGCAGGATTACATCATGCGGATCTTTCATGACGCGAAGACCTCCTCGGCGCGGCGCGCCGCGTCCTGAGTAATAATGAAGCGGTCATGCGCCAGTATGTCATATACGTTCAGCGAACCTACGTGGGTCAGCGTCACGCCCGGGATATTGCGCGCGGCGCGCAGCAGCTGCTCGCTGGATTCGCTGGTGACGATCAGCGCCTTGCGCGGCGAACCCAGATTGCCCAGCACCTTGGCCATAAGCCTGGTCTTGGGCGCGGCCAGCTCCAGTCTATCCAGCACGATGATCTCGTTGTCGCGCGCCTTGCAGGTAAGCGCGGACTTCAGCGCGAGACGACGAACCTTGCGCGGCACGGCTACGACGAAATCGCGGGGCTTCGGGGCGAACACGACGCCGCCATGCTTGAACTGGGGGGCGCGGCTGCCGTGATGACGCGCGTTTCCGGTGCCTTTTTGCCGGTATATCTTCTTGCCGCCGCCGCGCACCTCGGTGCGTGTACGCGCGGCCTTCGTGCCCTGGCGCTTGTTGGCGCGGATAGAGCGCACGACCAAGTGCATAGCGGGGACGCTCACCGTCGCGGCGAACAAATCATCGCTAAGCTCGATCTCGCCCACGAGCGCGCCTTCCATATTGGTCAGAGGAATCTTTGCCATGTTCTTTCCCCCTTGATTAAGCGCGCACCGTGTCGCGCACCGTCAGGTATCCGCCGTTGGGGCCTGGCACAGCGCCGCGAACGAGCAGCAGGTTGCGTTCCGGCACAACGCGGATGACCGTGAGATTGAGCACGGTTACCTTCTCGACGCCGTAGTGGCCGGGCATGTGCTTATTCTTGAACACGCGCGACGGAGTCGAGTTGGCGCCCATGGAACCCACGCCCCTGTGATACTTGGAACCGTGAGCCATCGGGCCGGTATGCTGATTCCAGCGCTGTATAACGCCCGTGAATCCATGCCCCTTGCTCACGCCGCTCACGTCCACCTTGTCGCCCGGCGCGAAGATATCCACCGATATCCTCTGCCCGACGTCCAGCCCGTCCACGTTCTTGAGCCGCAGTTCGCGGATACGGCGCGTGGCGACAACCCCGGCCTTCTTGAAGTGGCCTTGCAGGGGCTTGGTCACCAGCTTCTTTACCCGGCGTTCCGGATACTGCGCGAATCCGACCTGAACGGCGGTGTACCCGTCCGATTCCACGGTCTTCTTCTGGATGATGTGGCAAGGGCCAGCCTCGATGACGGTGACGGGGATCAGCACGCCTTCGGGCGAGAACACCTGCGTCATGCCGACCTTTTTGCCGACGATCGCTTTGTTAGCGATCCGCTTCGCCGAGCCTTCGGGCTTGGCGTTTTTTTTCTGAGCCATACTAGTGAAACGCCTCCTCCCGGCTTACAGCTTTATCTCGATCTCTACGCCCGCAGGCAGATCCATCTTGGTCAGCGCGTCCACCGTGCGGGACGTCGGGTTCATAATGTCGATCAAGCGCTTATGGGTGCGCATCTCGAACTGTTCGCGCGAGTCCTTATACTTATGGGGCGCGCGCAGGATTGTGACGATCTCCTTCTCGGTGGGCAGGGGAACCGGGCCGGAGATGCGGGCGCCCGTGCGCTTAGCGGCCTCGACGATCCGTTCGGCCGACTGGTCGATCAGGCTGTGCTCATACGCCTTGAGCTTGATACGTATCTTCTGGCTGGCCATCCGTTGAATTCCTCCTTATGATTTGGAGCGGGACGCCGCCTCGCGTCCCGACCGGCCCGGACTTTACACACCGCCGTGTGTTTCATCCCTTAACCCTTAGACGCCTGTCCGGCGCGTTATGGGGGGCTCTGTCCAGACCGCCGTCCGATTATCGGACATGGTCGGCGGCAATTCTCCGGCGGCCAACCGGTAACCTGCCGCTTCATCCCATTAGCGGACTCAGGTTCAACTGAACCTTCGTCTTGACACACTTAACCGTCGGAGCTTTCGCTTCAACTTCGCTCCAATCAGCAACTTTCACATTATACACCAACGCCGCCATTCTCGCAAGAACTTTTTCAAGATTTACAGTTACTTTCGTTCGAGATTTTTCGCGCGCCCCGCCTCACCCCTTGATCGAGCCTATCATGACGCCCTTAACGAAATACTTCTGCAGGAACGGATAGACCGCCAGTATCGGCGCGGTCGCGACTACGATTACGCAATACTTGACCAGCAGCCTGTACTGCGACTGCTGTTCCTGTCCGACCATGCTGGACGGGGTCATCTCGTTAAGCGACTGAGAGTTCTTGATCAGTATCTCGCGCAGCAGCAATTGGAGCGGGTACTTACCCCTGTCGCTCAGGAATATCGATGGGTTGAACCAGTTGTTCCACCAATAGACCGCGTAGTACAGCGATATCACCGCGATGCTGGCCTGCCCCAGCGGCACGAATATCCTCCAAAGAATCGTCCAATCGTTCGCGCCGTCCAACCTGGCGCTCTCCTCCAGGCTCTCGTGCACGCCGCTGAACGATGTGCGCATGACGATCAGGTTCCACGTACTGACCAGCACGGGCAGTATTATGCCCGCGTATGTGTTGAGCAGCCGCATGTTCTTGACCATCAGGTAGAATGGGATCAGCCCGCCCTGGAAGTACATCGTGAAGGCGATTATCTTCATGATAGCGCCGTTCCAGTACAACCCCTTGCGGCTCAGGCCATACGCGCCCATCAATGTTACGAACATGTTAAGCGCCGTGCCCGCCACCACATATATGATGGTATTGACAAAGCTGGAGACCATGTACTTGTTGCTCATAACCAGCGAATAGCCCAGTAGGTTAAGCGGCTTGATCGGCCAGAGCAGCAGTCCGCGCTTAGCGAACATGAGCATCGGGTCTGACAGCGAGGCCATCACGACATGCCACATCGGGTACAGGCACACAACGCACAGCACACCCATGAACACCGTATTGAATACACCAAACGCCTTCTCGGCGGGCGATTTGCGGATTATCGACACGGGTACGCCTCCTTTACCACAAGCTGGTCTCGCTCGTAGCGCGGCTCAGCCTGTTGGCCGAAACCACCAGCGAGAAGTTGATGAGCGAGTTGAACAGGTTGACCGCCGTCGACCGGGAGAAGTCGGCGTCCTCAATCCCCACGCGATACACATATGAGGATACGACGTCCGCCGTCTCATAAGTAATAGAGTTGTATATCAGTATTATCTTCTCATAGCCCACGCTCATCATAGACCCGATCTGGAGTATCAGCAAGATGGTTATCGTCGGCGTGATGCCGGGCAGCGTCACGTGCCACACCTGCTTAAGCCTGCCCGCGCCGTCAATCCTGGCGGCCTCGTACAGCTCCATTTGAATAGAGGCCAGGGCCGAGAGGTATATTATGGAGTTCCAGCCCAGGTGCTGCCACAGATCGGAAACGATATACACGGATCTGAAGTACCGCGCCTGACCCAGCAGATTCACCGAGGGGAAGCCGAACAGCTTCAGGAACGACGTAACCGCGCCGTCCGACGATACGAAATCTATCAGCAAACCGCACAGCACCACCAGCGATATAAAGTGCGGTATATACGTTACAGTCTGCACCACGCGCTTGTAGCCCGTGCTCGTCAGTTCGTTAAGCATCAGCGCCAGGAGTATGGGCGCGGGAAAACCTATTAGCAGGTTCAGTATGTTGATCATCAGCGTGTTGCGGATAGTGCGCAGCGCGAACGGACTGCGGAAGAACTCGCGGAACCATTTCAACCCCGCCCAATTGCTGCCCCAGAATCCCTTCTTGGGCGCGTAATCGTTGAACGCGATCACTATACCCTGCATGGGTCCGTACGCCCAAACGACGTAGTATATAAGGGTAGGCAGTATCATCAGGTAGACGGGCCAATGCTTGCGCATATCGCGCAGTATGATCTCACCCGTCGTGGGCGGCTTGTAACTGGCGGGCAGGCTGCGGTTGTCGAATACCGCCGCGTATGCTTCCCGGCGCTTCAGATACGCCGATCGGACGCTTAGCGTTATCGCCGCCGCCAGCACGGCGGCCATGCTCGCCGCTCCCAAACTCCATCCGGCGGATACAACCGCTGAACCTGCGGCAAAGTTGAACTCCCTGCGTTCGGAGAACACCACGTCGAACCGGAACAGCAGCAGCGCCGCCAACCCTGCCGCCGAAGCGAATATCGGCACGAACGCGCTCCTAATATTAAAAGAACTGTACGCGAGAAGCAGCGCGGCCGCGATCAGCGCCGCGATCAGCATCGGGTGAGGCGCACCTTCGGAGCGTCCGCCCGTCGCGCCGCGCAGCATCATCACGCCCGTAAACGCCAGCGGCTCATCCGACCGCTGATCCGTCGCCGTGACATACTGCATAAACAGGCTGGCAATCAATACAAGGCAGAACGCCGCCGCCGCGATTCTCAGCGCCGCGCGGAACCGGTTCTCGCGCGCGGTCGCTCCAATCGCGGACGCCGCCCCGCCGCCGTTGACGCGGGTTATCATATAGTGCCTCCATTATTGCAAGCCGGGCAGGAATAACCTGCCCGGCTTGTGTGGTTTGATCGCTCAGCGCGCGTTATAGCGATCCAGCGCGTCCTGCTGGATATCGATGATATCCTGCAGACCCATGTTCCAGATATTCTGCACGAATGTATCCCAGTTATCCATGCTCTGCTGGCCTGTGATGTACAGGCCGGTCTGTTCCTCGATGTAGTCGTTCAGCGGGGTATAGGTGGAGGCGTAGTCCTCGCTCTCCTGCGCCGTACGGCTGATCATGGGCAGGTACCAGTCCGGCGTGATCTTAGACCATTCGTTGATGCAGTCCCAGACGAGCTGTTCCATGACATACGAGGCCGAATCGCGCAGGTAGCCGCCGTTATGGAGTTTGAACAGCGGGTACATCGTCCAGAAGTCGAGCGCGCCGTCCTTGGTGTCGAAATGCTGATCCCATGTCCACACGAGCTGATTGTTCTCGTCCCACTCGTATGTCACGCCCTCAACGCCGTAGGAGAACAGGTCGCCGCCCTCCTGGCTGTACCAGTAGTCCTTCCACTGCATGATTATCTCGTCGAGTCCCTCGTCCTTCGCGCGCGTGGTGATCGGGTCGTACTGCGTGCGGGTGAGGAAGTCCGTGTTGCGCATATGCAGTTCCTGCCCCGGCGTGAGTACGGGACCGTTGACGGGGATGATCTTCCAATCGGGGTCAAGCGCCTCGCTGGTGCGCTTCATCTGGCCGATTTCGCCGTAGTTCGAGCCGAACACGCCGTAGCTGACCGCGTCTGACGTCTTGGCGGTGTAGCCGTTCCAGTCATAGCTGGCGAAGTCGGGGTCGATCAGGCCTTCGGCGTACCAGGACGCCAGCAGTTCCACAGCCTGCTTGAAGCCTGCAGTTACCGGGCCGAACTGGATCTGTCCGTCTATCTGGAACCAGCGGAAGCCCGTGCCAAACGTGGAGAAGAAGGTGTGGTTATCGGTCAGGTCGCCGCCGCCACCACCCAGCGCGCCTATCTGCACGCCGAGGGTCGCGTTATACTTTTCTTTGAACACGCGCAGCGTATTCGTCCAATCGTCCACCGTGACCGGCACCGGCAATCCCTGCTCGTCCAGCCAGTCCTGGCGAACCCAGAACCCCGACCATGGCGACGTGCCGACATAGTCGAACTGCCAGAACACGGCCAACTCGCCGCTGTCCTGGATCGTATCCTGAGCGATATCCGGGTATGTGTCGCGCAGGTACTTGTAGTTGGGTGTCAGGCCC
>JAITDK010000175.1 GCA_031282605.1 Oscillospiraceae bacterium | reverse complement strand
GGCAAAATCAGGCTGAAAAGAACGAGCCGCCGTTCTGCTCTGTAGGAGAGGTAGTGAGCAGGGTTGTGAGGATAAGCCAGAAACCGGGTAAGTTATACGCGTATAACTTACATCGATTGAATCTGTCGTCGCCTTAGAGCCGTTGTTTACCTCTTCACAACGCCGTCCACTTCCCCAGCATACCTCCTCTATTTGCGTCCCTTTCCCCTGAAGAACACCGCAATCACGCCCGGGCCGGTATGGCTACCGATCACGGGACCCGCGTAGCCTATCATTACGTCCTTAACGCCGACCTCTTTGATCAGCGCGTCCTTGACAACCTCGGCATCGGCGATACAGTCGCCTTGGCAGATGTACATTACCTGGCTTGCGGGATCGATTATATCCTCTTTAACCTGTTCTACCAAACGCCGCAGCGCGCGCTTGCGACCGCGCACCTTCCCGCTGGCGACCAGGTGTCCAACCAAATCCACATGGATCATAGGCTTTATGTCGAATATACTGCCGATCACTTCGGTCGTGGCGGATATGCGCCCGCCCGCGCGCAGGTGGTGCAGGTTATCCACGGTAACCAAGTGGCAGTATGATTGCCAGTTGTCGTCCACCCACTTCTTCAGGGCGTGGATATCCATACCCTCCTTGCGTTTCTGCGCGGCGTGGGTGACGAGCAGTCCCTCGCCCAGCGACGCGGCCTTGGTGTCGATCACGTAGAGCGTGCGGTCGGGATATTTTTCACGCAATTCCATCGCGGCCGAGCACGCCGACTGATACGATCCGCTAAGTCCCGACGAGAACGCCAGGTACATCACGTCGCCATTCTCAAGGAACGGGCCGATTTTCTCCATGCACTGCTGTATAGTGATCTGGCTGGTCGTGCCGTGCGCGCCCTCGCGCAGCGCCTGATAGAAGTCATGCATGGCTCCCGTGCCCGACTGATCCGCATCGCACTGGCTGTCCAATCTCGTTACATTGTTTACGGTATATGACAGCGGGATTACGCCCACGTCAATACCGCGCAGGAATTCTAGCGTCAGGTCGCACGTGGAATCCGTCAGAAGAGCGTATCGCGGTTCGTCCATGTATATCCTCCTCGGCCGATCCTCGGCCCATCCAACTCCAATCCAAATCGATGAAGACCCCATAACGAAAATCTTCATTAGCAGTTTATCATTAATAAACGCGATGTCAAGCGGCTGACCGCTGCTTTGCCCATTTGTTCAGACTAATGCCTTGATTCTAACGGACTCCTTCCGCCGACCTTTAATCAGTCGCCAATCATTCATCTATTCGCCAATCATTTATCGCTCAATGCATTACTGTTAAGCGTTAATAAAGGTTTACAAACATTCCCACTCATAAGCGCACTCAAAAAGGGCAAGATGATTTTGTTCACGGATGACGGACGCAGACGAGCAATCGAGGCGATTGCGGCGCCGCGAGGCGCGGCGAAGGGATGATAAACGGGATAGTTCCTAAGAATTGCCTGTTTATTTCCCAAGACAGCGTGGAACAATAGTCCACGTAACTACCCGGAATGGAGGTGAAACAGCATGGCAAACACGTCGAACGTTAACGTCGCGGGAGCGAAAGCGGCTCTTGACAACATGAAGTTCGAAATCGCTCGTGAGTTGGGCATCAACCTGAAGCAAGGTTACAACGGTGACCTGACTTCGCGCGAGAGCGGCTATGTCGGCGGCTTTATGGTCAAACGCTTGATCGAACAGGCCGAGAGGCAGATAGCAGGCAAGTAACCCCGCGCAACCCCATTAAAGGGCAGATTACAACATAAAATTTATGGAGGAACAACAATGTTCAATCAGAATTCTGCGGCTACCCAGTATCCGAAGCCGGCGCAGCAGCCCGCTTCCTCTTCCTCGACGGGAACCACGATGGTTCCGGAAGCGCGCGACGCCCTTAACAACATGAAGCATGAGATCGCCAACGAGTTGGGGATCAACCTCAAGCAGGGCTACAACGGCGATCTGTCCAGCCGCCAGGCCGGTTATATCGGCGGCTACATGGTAAAGCGCCTCATCGAGCAGGCCGAGCGCAGCATCAGCGGTCAGTAACGCGCTTGACTCGGATTCGGGGTAAGGGCGCTATACACCAGAGCGTCTACCCTGAAGACGGAGGCGGAGACGCTGAACCGGGTGTATTCCGGGCGGATTAGTCCGCCCCTAATACGACCGAAGCGAATCGATACCTCAGTCAAGTCCGAAGTGAATTATGGGATGGCGCATTCGGGAAGCATGGCGTTTCATACTATTCCGAGGCTTAGCAGCCGAAGGAATGACCGTAATCGTTCCATGCACCCTCCCCGAATAGGTTATGCGCATATGAAGGGTTCGGGCAAGCGCCCTCACCCACCCTTCGGAATGGCGGCGGAGCAGACGCTCCGCCCCCGACGAAGGCGATGCCCAGCCTCGCGTCACAGCGGTGGACAGCGCTCCGGCGCGGCGACCATCCCGCATACTGTCCTTTTTAAGGAAGGGCTACCGTCCCTTCTCAATCAAGCGGGTTGCCTGGAATAAACGCCGGTCAACCCGCTTCTATGTTTTCGGCGGATGACTTCCGGCGTTACAGCGAAGGAAGAACCGGTTACGTTACGGAACAGACTATCGGAGCGCAGCCGGTCCCTCCAACCCTCATCCCCATCGTCCCCTCAGGGGGAGATGTCGCCGCAGCGACAGAGGGGTTCCTAATCCCCCAGCGCAAGCGACGCCGCTAATTCCGCGAACTCGTTCTCATAACCCAAGTCCCATATTAGACTGCTCGTTAGGTACTTGTCGCGTATGACTCGCGAACCGATATACGCGCCGCTAGTATCCTCCGCGCTGATGCCCAGATCACTCGGCGTAACCGACATGCCTAGCCTGCGCATCAAACCCGTCAGTTCGTCGGTGTTGGGCAGCTCTTCATCCATTATCGACAAAATCTCCGGCCAGCGTTCCACTATGCGACTTATGCGCTTCTCGTGCCTATCCGGATCGTTCTGATGACCCTCGCTATTCACCGCGCTTATCACCGAGTCCGCCGTGCGTCCGAATATCCCGCGCATCCGCGTCTCCCACGCCCTCTCGTCAAACGCCTTGACCGCCGCGTCCGCATACGCCTTGTCCGGCGTCTTTGTACGCAGCCTATCAATCAAACGCAGCGTCAGCGCCGTGCCCACCCCGCACTGCACGCCATGCAGCGCGGAATCCTCCCCGCGCTCCAACGCCATCATCTCCCACATATGCGAGAAATAATGCTCCAACCCCGACGCCGGTCTTGATATCTTCGCGAAACTCATCGCGACCCCCGACAACGCCAGCCCCTCCGCTACCGCACCAACCGCTTCCGCCTCACGCCGCACCAACCCCTCCGCCGATTCGACGCACCTGCGCAGCGACCTCCTCATCAGCCCCGCCACATTCTCGCAGTAGTATTCCCCTGTCACAATGCGCGATATCCTCCACTCGCAAATCGCCACATACTTGGCCAGCATGTCGCCCAACCCCGCCAGCAGCATCTCCATCGGCGCGCGTCTCATTACATCCGTATCGCAGATAATAGCGGCGGGACATTCATTATATAACGATACCTTTATTCTGCCGCGGATCATCGACGAAGAGTTTGACGCGTAACCATCCATCGACGGCGCCGTTCCCACCGCTATCGACGGAACGCCCGCCGCGTGAGCCAGTACCTTGCAGCAGTCGTTGATCACCCCGGAACCCACGGCCATCACACTGTCGCACGACGGATCATAAGCCATCGTCAGCGCGCCTACCGCACGCTCGTCCGGCTCCACCTTTCCCTTCCGTCCAGGAAACACGAACAGGCCGTGCGATATCCTCGCTGAATTCAAAATCCACGTTACGCGTTTACCCGCCGCCTCATATGTGTTTTCGTCGCACACTACGAACGGTTTAGTCTTTCCCAACGCGCACAACGCCTCCGGCGCCGCTTGAATCGCGCCCGATCCTATCCTCAAGAACCGCAGCGCAACCGCATGCCTGCGCCCGCAGCCGCAATCAGCTCCATCCACCCTAATCAGCGTCTCCAAGTCCGCGCCCGCAAAATCGATCATGCCGTCACATCCTAACAATGCCAAATCATTACACAGCGTGCCTGATATTTCCCCACGACTGATGTTTCCACACCCATCCCCTAAACTCCTTTTCGATTCCTTTCTATCAACGCAATTCAACGTAAAAATAGGGACGTTATTCCGTTACGCCAACGACCTGAATCCGAATGCCGGCGAATCGTTCGCGTTGGAGCGTGAATTACGCAACGCAAAAAAAAGGAGCGCCGCCGAAGGCGACGCTGACGATTCCCAGAATGCCGTCCACGACGGATTTTTCACCCGCCTCCCCGGCAGGTTGGTGCCCTGCGTCCGTTTTCTGTCGTCCCCTGGCCGACCGCATGCAGTGGGGGGCATGACATCCACGAATCGACTCGAGCTCCAGTAATCGAAATGTGGGTAAAATACGCCGCTCGCGTACACCCCAGGAATCTCCGATGGGTTTATTATATCGTTCTTTGGGGTGAACGTCAACTGTTTTTGTTGTAATCAGATGGCAGCTGGCTTGCGTAGCGCCGAACCCCGCCGAGTGCGTCGGGTTAATCGACCGCTCTCGCCGCCAGCGGTTCCAGCGGGAGTATCTTGTCGTTGGTGATCGGCGCGCTGCCCGCGTCGACCAGCATGAACCCGATAGCCTCCAACAGCGTGTCAACCGGCCTCACCTCAATGTCCATGTCCTTGAAGCGCGCCTGCCAGTTCGCGCTAGGGATCAGCACGCGCTTCAGCCCGGCGCGTCTGGCCGCCTCTATCTTCGCGGGAACGCCGCCGACCGGCTTGACCTCGCCGCGCACTGTAACCTCGCCGGTCAGCGCGGTCGCGCCGTCAGCCTCGACCCCCGTCAGCGCGGAGCAGGCCGCCACAGCCATAGCCACGCCGGCGCTGGGTCCGTCCACAGGCTGACCGCCAGGGAAGTTGATGTGCAGGTCAGTCATCGGTCCGCCGTAACCCAGCCTTCGCAGCAGTGTAGCGACATTCTCAGCGGAACCTCTCGCGGTAGACTTGCGGCGCATCCGATGGCCGTCGCCGCCTAATTCCTCTTCCTCGACGATACCGGTTACCGTCACCTTGCCCGTGCCCGGCACCGCCACGGCCTCTATCTCCATAACAGCGCCTTGGTGTGAGCCGTATACGGCCAACCCATGGACGCAGCCGACCTCCGGGGCGGATCGCGCCGTTTGATCAGGCCGCGGCTGGAAGTGGCTGCTATCCGCGACCCACTCGATATCGCCGGACGTGATCGTCATCCGGCGTTCCAATTGAGCGAGTCCCGCCGCCATCTGGACGATATTGACGGCGTCGCGACCGCAGGAGGCGTAGCGTCCTACCAGATTGGCCTGCTCTTCGCCCATATCGTAACCGGCGCGCTTGGCTGCGCCCGCCGCGATCGCGGATACTTCGTCCGGCTCCAGCGCGCGGAAGTATATCTCCATGCACCGCGAGCGCAGCGCGGGAGGCAGGCTCTCCGGTCCTCGAGTCGTCGCGCCGATCAGGCGGAAGTCGGCGGGCATACCCTTCTTGAATATCTCGTGGATGTAGCGGGGAACCGTCGTGTCCTCGGGATTGTAATACGCGGACTCGAAGCTGACCTTGCGATCCTCAAGTACCTTAAGTAATTTGTTCATCTGGGTGGGGTGCAGTTCGCCTATCTCGTCTAAGAAAAGCACGCCGCCGTGCGCGCGAGTGACCGCGCCGGGTTTGGGCTGCGGGACTCCCTGCACGCCCAGCGGACCGGCGCCCTGGTAGATGGGATCGTGTACGCTGCCCAGCAGCGGATCGGCTATAGCGCGCTCGTCGAAGCGCACGCACGTAGCGTCCATTTCGATGAACGGCGCGTCGGGGCGGAACGGCGTGCTGAGGCTCTGCTTGGCTGACTCCAGCGCGAGCCGGGCGGCGCAGGTCTTGCCGACTCCCGGCGGACCATAGATGATCACGTGCTGAGGGTTCGACCCGTGCAGCAGCACCTTCAGCGCCTTGACGCCCTCCTGCTGACCGATGATATCCTCGAACTTCACTGGGCGGACACGCTCGCTCAATGGTTCAGACAGATGGATGCCGCGCATTTTCAGCAGCTTATCCATCTCCTTGCCGCCCTCGCGTTTCGCGGCGGGCTGCGCCTTGCGCTGATTGCGCAGCTGGGTAAAGAAGTATACGCCTATCACGCCTGTCACGGCCAACTGGATGACAAGCAATACGGTGCCGATCATTTGTTCCCCTCCTTCAGACGACCAACCAGATACTAACCAACCAAACGTTCGCGCTTATATCATGCCCCGGCGGAATCGCGGATATTGCGCGCGCGCGTTAAACAATCATTGCGATCCGGTGAAGTAAATACGCCGACCGCAAACGCGCCGCAAGTTATTGCGTATATCCGCTCATGAAAAAAAAACAATCGCATAGGTTGACAAAGTGGAAACATCGGAATATCATATTAACACATCTTCAAAGTAGGAAATGCGGCGCAAGACGCCGTAAGCGACGAGCGGAAAGCGAGGGGTAACACAATGGCCAATATCTATCAGAACATCACCGATTTGATCGGCGGAACGCCGCTGCTTAAGCTGAACGGCGTTGAGAAGGCGGAGGGCGTAAAGGCCTCCATTCTGGCGAAGCTGGAGTATTTCAATCCGGCGGGCAGCGTAAAAGATCGTATAGCGAAGGCGATGATCGAGGACGCCGAGCAAAGCGGCAGGCTCAAGCCAGGGGCGCTGATAATCGAGCCGACCAGCGGCAACACGGGAATTGGTTTGGCGGCGGTAGCGGCAGCCAAGGGATACAAGGCGTTGTTTACCATGCCGGAGACGATGAGCGTTGAGCGGCGTAATCTGCTAAAGGCGCTTGGAGCGGAGATCGTGCTAACGGAAGGCGCGAAGGGGATGAAGGGTGCGATCGCGAAGGCGCAGGAATTGGCCGACGCGACGCCGGGCAGTTTTATACCCAGTCAGTTTACAAATCCGGCGAACCCGGCGGTGCACAAAGCAACGACGGGTCCGGAGATTTGGAATGACGCGGGCGGCAAGGTGGATATATTCATATCCGGCATAGGCACGGGCGGCACGATCACGGGCGCCGGCGAGTATTTGAAGGGCAAGAATCCGAATTTGAAGATCGTGGCGGTAGAGCCGAAGGATTCGCCGGTATTGTCGCAAGGCAAGTCCGGTCCGCACAAGATACAGGGCATAGGCGCTGGGTTTATACCGGATGTGCTGAACACGAAGATTTACGATGAGATCATAACGGTCAGTAATGAAGATTCGTTTGCGACGGGCAGGATTGTGGCGAAATACGAGGGTGTGCTAGTGGGCATATCGTCAGGCGCCGCGCTATGGGCTGCACTGCAAGTAGCGAAGCGTCCTGAGAACGAGGGCAAGACGATCGTGGTCA
>JAITDK010000091.1 GCA_031282605.1 Oscillospiraceae bacterium | reverse complement strand
CTCCCCATAAAAACAGTTCGCCCAAAAGCTAGACGAACACGCTTGTTCTTCTGGCTTATTTGGCGTACCCACTTCTTAAAATCGACCGTGAATGGTAACGTTTACTTCGTTAATTTTTAATAAAAACACTTGACAGCCGAAAATGGATTTCGTATAATAGTTGTGTGGATGTTCAACCGTTCAATAAAGGAGGCGCGTCGGAATGAGAGCCATCGCGAGCAAGCTGGATAACTGCGACTGCAACGTAATCCATGAGGACATTGTGGCCGACGTGCGTGCAAAGATGCCGGACGATGATACGCTTATGAATCTGGCGGATCTATTCAAGGTGTTCAGCGACTCCACACGCGTAAGAATCCTCTGCGCTTTGCAGTATTCCGAGTTGTGCGTATGCGACATCGCCTTTTTGCTCGGCATGACCAAATCAGCCATATCGCACCAGCTCCGTTCCTTGCGGCAGACACGGCTTGTGAAATACCGGAAGGATGGAAAATCTGTATATTATTCCCTTGACGACGAGCATGTGGGCAACGTGTTTGAGCAGGGCTTGCTGCACGTCTGCGAATGATGAAATTTTTTTACCCATTTGGTTGAACAGGTTGTCAATCGTTCAATAAAACCAACAGAGATCCCCGGCTGTGTAAGCGGTTGGAAAAAACCGGCTGATTATTTTAAACCGTTATTGTAAAAGCGGATTCAAGCCGCGAAGGAGGTATGGATATGGAAGCCATCATCAGAAAAGAATTTATCCTTGAGGGGTTATGCTGCCCGGTCTGCGCGAAGAAGATCGAGAAAGGCGCGGCCGCTCTCTCCGGCGTGACCGCCGCCGCCATTGATTTCGCGGGGCAAAAGCTGACGCTGGAAATCGGCGAAACCGCGGAAACAGACGGCATATCCGCGCGAGTCGCCTTGATCGTCCGGGATACGGAACCGGACATCGTGGTACGGGAGAAAAAAGCCGAGATCCCCGGGACAAAAAGCGTTTGGCTCCTCGGCCTGGACTGCGCGGACTGCGCCGCGAAGATCGAGCGGGCCGTCGCGCGGACAGACGGCGTCCAATCTGTCACGGTAGATGTGATGGCGCAGAAACTGACGCTGACGGCGGAGGATAAATCCAAATTGCCCGCGCTTCTGCGCCGCGCGACGGAAATCGCGGTTGAGACCGAGCCGGAAATTACGGTTTCTTATACGGACAAACGCGCCGAGGCGGAGGTCGGCGAGAAACGCAAGCAGCTCCTGAAACGCGTTTTTATGGGAACCGGCATACTGTTCTTTGTCGCAGGACTCGTTTCCAATATTGCCTGGCAGGCCGAACTCGCACTCTTTCTCGCGAGTTATCTGCTGATCGGCGGCGAGGTAGTACTGCGCGCCGCAAAGAATATCACGCGCGGCCAGATATTTGACGAGAACTTCCTGATGACCGTGGCGACCATCGGTGCCTTCGCCATCGGCGAATACCCGGAGGGCGCGGCCGTCATGCTGTTTTACCAGGTGGGGGAAGCGTTCCAGCAATACGCCGTGGGACGCAGCCGCAGATCCATCACCGCGCTCATGGACATACGCCCGGACTTTGCCAACCTCAAGGCGGATGGCGCGGTCAGGCGCGTGTCTCCGGAGGAGGTAGGCGTGGGCGACATCATTGTCGTCAAGCCCGGGGAAAAAATCCCGCTGGACGGTGTTGTGACTGAGGGGCGCTCCGCGCTGGACACCTCCGCGCTGACAGGCGAATCCCTGCCGCGGGACGTGGAGCCCGGAAACGAGGTTCTCTCCGGCTCCATTAACAAGAACGGACTCCTGACGGTTGAGGTGCGGAAAGAGTTCGGCGAGTCCACGGTTTCCAAGATTCTTAACCTTGTGCAGAGCGCCGGCGGCGCGAAGGCTCCGGTGGAGAATTTCATCACAAAATTCGCCAGATATTACACCCCTGCCATTGTGTTTGCGGCTGTGGCGCTAGCCGTCGTTCCTCCCCTCGCCTTCGGCGCGGCCTTTACGGAATGGCTGAACCGGGCGCTGGTGTTCCTGGTAGTATCCTGCCCCTGCGCCCTGGTCATCTCCATTCCCCTGAGTTTTTTTGGCGGCATCGGCGGCGCCTCGCGCAACGGGATTCTTGTAAAAGGAAGCAATTATCTCGAAGCCTTGAATAAAGTAGATACCGTCGTGTTTGACAAAACCGGCACGCTGACGAAAGGTATGTTCGCCGTGACGGAAACCGTTCCGAAAAACGGGTTTGCCGTCGATTCGCTCTTGGAACTCGCAGCTTATGCCGAAAGCAGCTCAACCCACCCCATCGCTTTATCCGTTCAAAAAGCGTATAGGCGGCCCATCGTCGCTGAAAGGGTCACGGAATATGAGGAAATTCCGGGGCAGGGAATCCGCGCCCGCGTAGACGGAGCAAGCGTTCTGGCCGGAAACGGCAAACTGCTGGACGCGGCGGGCGTCCCTTACGAAAGCCATGACGCTGTGGGAACGACTATATATCTCGCAGTAGACGGCGTGTTCGCCGGATACATCGTGATCGCCGACGAGCCGAAACCGGACAGCAAGAAGGCCGTCGCGGATCTGAAGCGTCTCGGGGTTCGCCAAACCGTCATGCTGACGGGCGACACCCGCGCCGTGGGCGAAAAGATCGGAGACGAACTAGGGCTGGACGCCGTTTACACAGAACTGCTGCCCCATCAGAAGGTCGAGAAACTCGAAGAGCTGGACAAAACGAAGCCCGGCAAAGGCAAGCTGGTTTTCGTCGGCGACGGCATCAACGACGCGCCCGTACTGGCCCGGGCGGACGTAGGCGTCGCAATGGGCGCGCTGGGCTCGGACGCCGCCATCGAGGCCGCGGACGTGGTATTGATGACCGATGAGCCGTCCAAAATCGCCAACGCCATTCGCATCGCGAAAAAGACGCGGCGCATCGTCTGGCAGAACATCGTTTTTGCCCTGAGCGTCAAGGCTGTGATCCTTGTACTCGGCGCCATGGGCATTGCGACCATGTGGGAGGCCGTCTTCGGCGATGTGGGCGTGGCGCTGATCGCCGTGCTTAACGCCATGCGCGCCATGCGGACAGCGCCGCAGTGATGCTTCAGGATTCTCACGCGCTGCGGCAGCCAAAGACAATGCTGCGCCGCTTTCGGCAAACGCGTATTGCCAATGGTAAAATATCCAATCGCACAGAATTGCGTAAGATCTTCTGATTTTTTATCCGAAAAACATTGATACATGTAATACAATGTGTTAAGATACTCGCGAGGTAATTCTTATGATTACGCAAGTAGCAAAGTGGGGCAACAGTCAAGGGATACGCATGGATAAGCGAGCATTGCTGAGTTTAGGTTTGCGTGTCGGCGACATGGTTGAAATTTCTAAAAGAGGCGAA
>JAITDK010000291.1 GCA_031282605.1 Oscillospiraceae bacterium | reverse complement strand
ATTATCGCCTCTTGCGCGACCGTCGACGATCTGCCGCTGATAGAATCGATAGTCTTGGATAAATCGGTATGCACATACGCACGCGACGCCGCGTTGACGTCGTTGAACGTCATGTACGCGGAAGGCGATCTCAGCCGCGACGCCCTAATCGGCGTTTATCGCAAGGTATTGGATAGTTTGCTGGAAAACTACAGTGACAACGAGGAGTTTCTTCTTGAAAACGCGGTCGTCGACATAGCCGATTTGCATTTTGATGAGTTTTTCGACGACGTTAAAGCCATATTCGATAAGATCGGGCACAGCGCTTTTAGCGGCAGCTGGGATAATTGGCTGTCGGAATATAACGCAAGCGCATATGACGGCAAAGCTGTATACCTTAAAAATAATGACGGCAATCGCCGCATAACCGATACTATCGAGTCGACGAAACGGTGGAACATCTACAAGGAGCCGGAGCCTAACGACTATATGGAAAAGATCATGGCGGCGATGGAAAAGAAACTCCAAGAATTACGCGATGCCCCTCAATCAGACTCTAATCCATGGAGTGAGCAGGAATGGGAATCCGACGAACCGAGAACGTATACGCGCCCGACTGGGCCTACCCCGCCCCCCCATACCTACAACGGCGTAAAGGTAGGCCGCAACGATCCCTGCCCCTGCGGCAGCGGCAAGAAGTTCAAGAAGTGCCATGGCGCGGTGGTATGATTACATTAAATACCATAATCGCGTAATAGTTTTGTAGCCATCGGAGGTGCTGCGGTTATGCGAAGGCGGTCGACTCCCGTTCGGGTCGGGCTGTACAGCCTGGGTCTGAAGGCTTACTGGGCGCAGTTCGAAGGTCTTGAAGATCGGCTCAAGGGCTACAACGCGTTCATTAAGGGCAGGCTGGAATCGCTGATCCCGGAACGCGTCGAGGTATTCAACTTCGGTTTGGTAGACGATGAACGGGCGGCGCGCCGCGCTGGCGAATACTTCAACACCTATAATGTCGATGTAATATTCGCGCACAGCGCGACGTATTTCACCAGCGCATGCTGCCTGCCCGTTCATCAGATATGCAAGGCCCCCGCCGTCATGCTGAATCTACAGCCGACGCCCGCGATGGATTACGCTCGCACCCATACGGGCGAATGGCTGGCGCACTGCGTGGGCTGCCCGGTGCCCGAGGCGGCCAACGCGTTCAACCGCGCGGGACTGAAACTGCGGATCGTCAGCGGCCTGTTGGGGTTGGATGAAACCCCCGCCATATCGCTGACCGACGAGGTTACGGCGCGGCGCCCGGAAGCCTTGCGGGCGTGGCGTGAAATCAAGCAATGGGTACAAGCCGCGTATGTGAAGCGGGCGATGGCACACGCGAGGTTCGGGTTCCTGGGCGGGAACTACTCGGGGATGCTGGATCTATACAGCGATTTTACACTGATGCAATCGAGTTTGGGCATTCATATAGAGTTGCTGGAGATGTGCGATTTGGCCTCAAGACTGGACGCCGTGACGGACGATGAGGTCGAGGCGAAACGTCGCGAGGTAGAGGATTTCTTTATCGTAAGCGAGGACTCGCCGTCCGATCCGATCGCACGCAGACCCACTCCGGAGCAGCTGGATTGGAGCTGTCGGGTAGCCGCCGCGCAAGAACGGCTGGTGAACGACTTTGGGTTGGACGCGCTGTCGTACTATTACCATGGCGCGGACGGGAACGCGTATGAGAGGCTGCAGAGCGGGTTCATAGTGGGGCACTCGCTGTTGACGGCGCAAGGTGTGCCGTGCGCGGGCGAGGGCGACATGAAAACCTGCGCCGCGATGAAGATTTGTGATTTGTTAGAGGTAGGCGGGAGTTTTACCGAGATAGTCGCTATGGATTATAATCATAATACAATGCTGATGGGGCATGACGGGCCGTTCCATATCTCGATTGCGGATGAGAAACCGATTCTGCGCGGGATGGGGGTTTATCATGGCAAGCGCGGCAGCGGCGTATCGGTAGAGGCGAAAGTGCGCGGCGGCGCTGTGACGACGCTGGGGTTGACGCAGTTGGGCGGCGGCAAACTGCGCCTGATCGCGAGCGAAGGCGAAGCGAAGCGCCTGCCAACGCTAGCGATCGGGAACACGCAGACACACGTAGACTTCGGCATACCGCTGGACGAGTACATGAGCCGTTGGTTCAAGCAAGCGCCGACGCACCACTGTGCGATGAGCGTCGGCCACAACGCCGAACTATTCGCGAAAGTCGGTGAACTCTTGAGCATTGAGTATGTGCTGGCGACATAGTCCATGCAGGCGCGCCGTCGAGAGTGGTGATTAAGCTCCCCTCCCGGCATCCCCCGGGGCTTGGAGCGAGGAAACGGTGGAGCGGGTTGCGTTCCGATAGTCTGCCCCGTAACGCAACCGGTTCCCCTAGCCTCCATCGCCCTCATAGGGGCTCCCCTTACCCCCAACTCTGAAAGGCGTACCGAGTGCACAAACGCCTTATAGAAGGAGCGAGTTCCCCGGTTCCTAAGCGGATGGGAAAGCCTGTAAAATCAGCGTTCTTTAACGAACGCCCTTGTCTCTCTTACCCGCTTCGCACTCAGCTTTTGTGCACTTTTTCGGGCAAAATGAATTCTGGGGCAAGGGGAGACTATGGGGAGATGCCGCCGCAGCGGCAGAGGGGCTCCCCGTTCGCAGCGGGGATTAACCCCGCCGCCGCGCCTTACTTCGACCGCATTGCAATGCCGCCTGACTCAGCCGCAAGTATCAGCGTTTCGCCCGCTTTCAGCTCGTTTTGCATGATCTTGCGCGCAATCCGCGTCTCTACCTCGCTCTGGATATAGCGGCGCACCGGTCTGGCACCGTATTGCGGCGAGTATGCCTTCTCCGCTATCAATGCCTTCGCACTCTCCTCTACCTCCAGCTTCACGCCTTGCTGCTCCAGCCTCTTCGCCGTACCTTCCAATATCAACCCCACTATCCGCATGATCTCCCGCTTCGTCAGCGGCTTGAACAGCACCGTCTCATCCATCCGATTCAAAAACTCCGGCTTGAACGCGCCTTGCAGCGCCTTCATCACCTGCCGCCTCACGCTCTCCCCTATCTCTCCACTATCGTTAATCCCCTCCAACAGCATATGGCTCCCTATGTTGCTGGTCATTATAACGATAGTATTCTTAAAATTAACCGTCCTTCCCTGACTGTCTGTAAGCCTCCCATCATCCAACAACTGCAGCAGCAGGTTGAACACATCCGAATGCCCCTTCTCTATCTCGTCAAACAGCACAATCGAATACGGCTTCCTTCTCACCGCCTCGGTCAGCTGCCCGCCCTCGTCATACCCCACATACCCTGGAGGCGCACCCACCAACCTGGATACCGTGTGCTTCTCCTGATACTCGCTCATGTCAATCCTTACAATCGCCTGGTCGCTGTCGAACATCGCCTCGGCCAGCGCCTTGGCCAGTTCCGTCTTTCCTACCCCCGTCGGTCCTAGGAACAGAAACGACCCTATCGGCCTGTTGGGATCGCTCAACCCCGCCCGCGCCCTTAGTATCGCGTCCGCCACAGCCTCTACCGCCTCATCCTGACCTATCACGCGCCTATGCAGCTGCTCCGGCAGTTGCAGCAGCTTCTCGCGCTCGCTCTCAACCAGCTTCGCAACCGGCACCCCCGTCCATTGCGACACAATCTGCGCTATCTCGCGTTCCGTCACAACCTCCCTCAACAACGCCTCGCCGTCGTCCGCCCTCAAGTCAGTCTTGCTCTTGAGCGACTCCAGCTGCGATTCCAGTTGCGGAATCATGCCATACTCCAGTTCCGCCGACCTCGTGTAATCATACTTGCGCTTCGCTTCATCCAGTTCATGCCGCGCCTGCTCGATCTGTTCGCGCAATCCTCTTGTCTTTTCAATGTCCCGCTTCTCCGACTGCCATTGCGCGTTCATCGCGTCCGACTGTTCGCGCAGCGACGCCAACTCCGATTCCAGCGTTCCCAGCCGCGTCCTGCTCTTCGGATCGTCCTCGCGCCTCAACGCCTCGCGTTCTATCTCCATTTGCAGGATGCGTCTATCAACAGCGTCCAGCGCGGTAGGCTTGCTGTTGATTTCTGTGCGCAGTATCGCCGCGGCCTCATCCATCAGGTCGATCGCCTTGTCGGGCAGGAATCTATCCGATATATACCGATGCGACAGCATGACGCACGCTATCAACGCCGCGTCCGTTATCCTTACGCTATGGTGCAACTCATACTTTTCCTTCAATCCGCGCAGTATCGACACGGCCTCCTCTACCGACGGTTCGTCAACCAGCACGGGCTGGAACCTCCTCGCCAACGCCGCATCCTTCTCCACGTGCTTGCGGTACTCGTCCAGCGTCGTCGCCCCAATGCAATGCAGTTCTCCCCGCGCCAGCATCGGCTTGAGCAGATTGCCCGCATCCATCGCGCCCTCCGACTTGCCCGCGCCCACTATGTTGTGCAGTTCGTCAATGAACAGGATGATCCGCCCCTCGGCCTCCTGCACCTCGTTAAGCACGGCCTTCAACCGCTCCTCAAATTCACCCCGGTATTTCGCGCCGGCGATCAGCGCGCCCATGTCCAGCGACCATACCGTCTTGTCGCGCAGGTTTTCCGGCACGTCGCCCTTCAATATCCGCTGTGCCAGCCCCTCTACCACGGCGGTCTTGCCCACCCCCGGTTCGCCTATCAGCACGGGGTTGTTCTTCGTCTTGCGGCATAGGATGTGGATCGTTCTGCGTATCTCCTCATCTCGGCCTATGATCGGATCCATCTTTCCCGCGCGCGCCCGCTCGACCAGATCGTCGCCGTATTTCTTCAACGCCTCGTATGTCGTCTCCGGGTTCTGACTCGTCACTCGCTGACCCGCGCGCACGTTGGACAACGCGGTTAAGAACCTATCCCTGGTGATCCCCTGCGCCGCAAACAGCCTCGCTGAAGCCGTCCCCCGCTCATCCATCAGCGCGAGATACAGATGCTCCACGCCCGTATACTCGTCGCGGAAGCGCTTGGCCTCCTCCTGTGCCTTGACCAGCAGCTCCATAAACCGGCGGCTGGGGTATAACTGACTGCCGCCCTGCACGGACGGCTGTTGCTTTAACGATTCCTCAAGCGCGCCGCGCACCGCTCCAACGTCCACGCCCATCAGCCCCAGCAGGCGTGGTATCAATCCCTCCGGCTGCTCGACTAACGCCAGGTGCAGGTGTTCGCTCTCCATCTGCTGATGCGACCTCGCGATGGCGATCTCCTGCGCCTCGCCTATCGCTTGCTGCGCTTTCTGGGTGAATTGGTTCAGATCCATAATATACTCACTCCTAACCTTAATCTAACCTTAATCTAACCTTAATCATACTCATATCTGACCTTTATGAATCTCCTCGTACGCCTTACGCGCCGCTTCCGGCAGCGCCGCCGGATTCTGTATCGTCAGTTTCACCAGTAGATCTCCCCGGCGTCCAGCGCGGTCGATATATCCTTGCCCGCGTACCCGCAGCACCGTACCTCCGCGCGTGCCGGGTTTGACCTTCACCTTTATTTCCTTATCCAGCGGCGAGAGCGGCAGCGTCGCGCCCAGCGCCGCATCCCACGGCGCAATCTCACGCTCGACAGTCAAGTTGATCCCGTCCAGCGCGACGCCCGTCTCCGCGGTTAGTTCAATCTTGAGCAATCGATCGCCACGTCTACCGCTGCCATCCTCCTTGCCCAGGCCATCCAGGCGGACGCGCTCGCCCGGCTGGGTTCCCGCCGGCACCTTGAACCTTACCGGATCCTTGCCCGCAATGCGGATAGTCTTTTCCGCGCCGGCGAACGCCTCCTTCAACGGTACCTGGATCGTGTTCTCTATGTCCAGCGCGCTGTTGAAGCGCGAATCCCCGCCGAATATGCCGCCGAGATCCTGAAAACCCCTAAATCCCTCGAATCCATAGCCGCTCTCGCCGCCCGGAGCGCCTCGCCGGCCGGCGGC
>JAITDK010000273.1 GCA_031282605.1 Oscillospiraceae bacterium | reverse complement strand
CGGCGTCGAGGCTGACCGCGCAAGGCATTGATTTATACGACGACGACTTGTACGCTATCCGCAAACTGACGACCGCGAACGGCGTCGAGGCGACGGGCGGCGGACGGGAGTCTCGCGTATATGTTACTATAACCACTCCGGTGGGGCTGTGGACCAACGCGCTGTACCTGCCGGAGGAATTCACGTACGCGCTGTATGATCCCGACGGTAATCTGGTCTATACGCTGACGCCGACCAACGACGACCCGGTGGTTCTTCCGGCGTTCAACGTGAATACGAGCGTTAATGGCACCCAAATGTTTACGTTGAGCATATTGCTTCCGGCGTGCAGCCGCTGGAGGAGCGCGCACGACATACACATCTTATTCACGATACAAAGCGGCGCGATCATTAGCACGGACGTCGATCATGGTTTCACGTTTATGGAATACTTTGTCTATCCTCAGCGCTGCTGCGAGCCTGAATCACATTGCCAGCTCTATTTCGATCCGAACTCCCTGTGGCCGTGTAAGAATGAACCCGTGCCGCTGGTGGACGGCGAATCGGTATTCTTGCCGGTCGTCAGGAAGTGGGTGTGGTGATAACAGGGACTTAGCGGTCAATAGAGGCGGGCGGCGGATAAGCCGTCCGTCCATTCTTTCTTAACGTTGTTTTAATCCGTGTATAGCCCATTTTATTCTCGTTGATTTGTTCACGATTTATTCACAGCCTACATCGAAATCGTGATATAATAATGGCGAAGAGGGAGGTGTTTGATTTGACACTTACAACAAAAATTGGGCTTTTTTGCGTTGCGGCAATGGCTTTAATCAATCAGTTCGCCGACATTCCCTTCCTTTCAGGGATTCTGGCGGGTATGAGCATCTGCCTTCTGGTAATGGGTATGCTGCCGCCAAAGACGGCAAACGCACTTAAAAGCTGGAAGCGGGCAGTTTTTCATCGGGCGTAATCGGCGACGACGCGCCATATTACCGCTGACGTCACAGCGCGACGTCAGCGGTATATGGATGAAGGCGAGCAATATATGCAGGGTAAGGGAATTGGCGCTAAACTGCTCAAGCATATTGAAAAATACGGCAAAGAAAAAGGCGTGGAATTATTGTTTTGGAAAAAACTGTGATCCGCATAGCGGAGCGCAAATCGTACGCTTCCTTATCTTAACGTTGTTTTAATCCATTTACAGCCCATTTGGAATCTCATCCAACCCAACCCTATCCCTACATTTTTTCGAACAGGCCTGCAATCCTGATACTTTCTTGATAAATGCAGTGTATAATGCCCTTAGGCTTGACGCGGGGAGGGATATGATGGCGCGAATACTCGCGGTGGACGATGAGCGGGACATACTGACGCTTCTTCGGAACGTGTTGGAACTGGATGGACACTCGGTAACCACGGTTGACGATCCGGTGCGGGTGGAGCGTTTATCGCTGAATGAGTATGATCTCATTATATTGGACGTGCGGATGCCGGGCGTCGATGGGTTTGAGCTGTGCCGGCGCATACGTGAAACGGTTGATTGCCCGATACTGTTCCTGACCGCCAAAACGGAGGAAGCGGATCTGCTGTATGGGTTTGGCGTCGGCGCGGATGATTATATCGTCAAGCCCTTCGGGTTGGCGGCGCTGCGTGCGCGTATAGCCGCTCACTTGCGCAGAGAGCGCCGCGAGAAGCACAGCGTCATGCGCGTGGACGGCATGCAATTCGATCTGCTCTCCAATGAAGCGACGATTGACGGAAACCGGATTCCGCTGACAAAGGGCGAGTATGGGATTACCCTGCTGCTGGCGCGCAACAGCGGCCAGGTGTTCTCCAAAGAACGCATATACGAGGCGGTGTTCGGGTTTGACGGCGACGCCGACAGTTCGGTTATCACGGAACACGTTCGAGGCGTCCGCGCGAAGTTCGCGCCCTATGGCGGCGTCCCGATCAAAACGATCTGGGGAGTGGGGTACCAATGGCGAAGCGGGCGAAGCGAAAACGCGGGCCAACAAAGCTGACGACGCTGTTCATCAGGCATACGGCGATGTTCATCGGCGTGACGTTATTGTCTTTCGTCTTGACATGGATCGCGTATCTAGCCGCGGAGTCGTTTGGGCTTTATACATACGAAACTAGCGCTGTTGGTAAAGAGTTTCAAGTGTTCCGGTCAACGGCGCTTCGCAGGCTGTTCCCCAATCCTGATATAGCGCTGCTATGCTTGTGGTTGGCGCTGTTCGTAGGCGGAACGGCGGCTGCGGCGTCATATATGAGCCGTAAACTCTCGCGTCATATGCGTGTGCTGACGAGCGTTACCGACCGTGTCGGCGCGCGGGATCTGGATTACGTCACGCCCACAAGCAGCCTGTATGAGATAAACCAGGTTCTCATCTCAATGGAGAAGATGCGTTCCGCGCTGAAGGAATCCCTGCAAACTCAATGGGCGGCTGAACAGGAACGCCGCCAGCAGCTCGCCGCCCTGACCCATGACATCCATACCCCGCTGACTATCGTGCGCGGCAACGCCGAACTGCTGCAGTTATCCGGACTGGACGGGCGGCAAAGTCAATATGGCGCGTATATCATGCAGGGCGCGGAACGGATCGAGCGATGCGTCGCTCAACTGCGCGAGGTCGTGCGCGCGGGCAGTCTCGCGCTGCGGCTCGCTTCCGTGGAGATCAAGGTTCTTTGGACTGAACTCAACATGACGCTGCGCGCGATGGCCGAGGA
>JAITDK010000265.1 GCA_031282605.1 Oscillospiraceae bacterium | reverse complement strand
ACTCTCTCCCTGCTGAGCTGTAACGAATATTTAGAGACCCGATATACCCGTCGCCCGGCGCGAAAGGCGTTTTTTTGCTTGACATACCGCGCGCTTGTGGATATACTATTAACGCGCCTTGCTCGTGAAGCGTCTATGAGGCGTATCTCTTGTGTCGTGTTTCGAAAGGAGCGCCTTATATGTTTCGTACGTATCAACCCAAAAAGCGCCAGCGGTCGAAGGTGCATGGATTCCGTGCGCGCATGTCCACGAAGAACGGTCGGCGTGTTCTGGCGGCGCGGCGTCGTCGCGGACGTCAGGTTTTGACGGTGTGACCGCCGTTGGACTATCTTTGTGTACGCTCGCCCGTTATTGATTCGCGGCGGGCGTTGCGTTTGTCTAGGCGGGTTCGGTTAAGCCCGGCTCGCTGCGGGAGGACGTCGTGCAACGCGTTTACAGCCTGAAGCGCGGCGGTCAGTTCCAGTACGTATATCATCGCGGTCAACGCGCTTCGTGCAAGGAACTGTCGCTTCTTTATTCTCGCAGCGGAAAGCTGCTCGTGGGATTTTCCGTCAGCCGCAAGGTCGGCAACGCCGTTACGCGAAACCTGATGAAGCGCCGTCTGCGCGAGATAATCAGGCCCTGCCTGCCGAGAATGCGCGCAGGCCTGTATGTAATCATAATAAAAGAACCGGCTGTCGGCGTAGAATTCAGTGTACTCAAGGCGCGGATGATATGGCTGTTGAACAAACAACGGCTGTTCTTGGGACAGGCATCGGCGGACGTACGGCGGAATACGCCGCCCGAGCGATAGCGATGAGCCGCGTTATGCTCGCGTTGCTGCGGTTTTACAGGCTGCGGATCAGCACTCATACGCGTCCGTCGTGTCGGTTTGTGCCCAGCTGTTCCGAGTACGCGACGGAGGCGATCGAACGCTACGGCGCCGTTCGCGGCGGCGCGCTGGCGGTATGGCGCGTGTTAAGGTGCAATCCGCTGTCGAAGGGCGGTTATGATCCGGTACCGAAGTATTATTCGTGATTTAAAAGGAGCGATGACCATTGGCTTCGATATGGGGCGGATTCAATAGTTTCTTGCGCGGCGTCATCGATGTTATCTACTCTCTCGTTCATAGCCACGGCTGGGCTGTGGTGTTGTTTACATTGTTAATCAAGCTGGTGCTGACGCCTTTTGACGTCAAGTCCCGCCGGTCTATGCGCAAGATGTCGGCTCTTAATCCGAAGATTCAGGCGCAGCAGAAGAAATACGCCAACGACAAGGAGAAACTGCAGCAGAATCAGGCCGAACTCTATAAAAAAGAGAAGATCAACCCGCTGGCCGGATGCCTGCCGATGCTTCTGACAATGCCGGTGCTGTTCGCGATGTTCGCGGTCATGCGCAGCGTCGCCAATGAGGAACTGGCCCGGATACTGCTGACCATCCACAACGCGGTCGGCACGCTGACCGATCCTGCGGAGATTCGCGCAGCGCTTGACGGACTGACCTCGTCTGGAGCGCTCCGCTTCGAAAACTGGTTATGGATTAAGAATCTATGGATGGCCGACTCGCCGTTCGCGTCCGTGCTGCCGCTGAACGCTACGGCCGTGCAGCTGCCCGTCATTGCCGGACTGCTGGAACAAACCCAGCTGGACGCGATCAAGGCGTTCATGGGCACCGTGTCATACCAAGAGGTGCTCAATTACTTTAACGCCGTGCCGCTGCCGGGCGCGACTATCAACCTGATTGTATTCCAGTTGACCGTGTACCGCAACCCGAACGGGTATTTCATATTGCCCATACTGGCCGCCGTCACCCAGTACCTAAGCTCCGTGCTTACGCCCATGGACGCTTCCCAGCAGACCGCGCAGACTGGTCAGGCGCAGAGCACCGGACAGATGATGAAGATATTCATGCCGCTGTTCTCGGTGTGGATATGCTCGACGAGCAACGCGGCGTTCTCGTTGTACTGGGTTGTGACCAACATATTCATGATGGCGGAACAGTGGCTACTCAATATGTACTTCGCGGCGCAGGATCGCAAGGCCGCCGCGAATCAGCGCGCTAAGGAGGCGCAGGAATGGTGAGTTCACAACGGGAGATTGAATCCGTAGGCCGCACCGTCGAGGAAGCCCTCGGCGCGGGTCTGCGTGAACTGCATTGCTCAATCAGCGACGTTAGCTGGACGATGCTGCAGGAAGGCTCCAAGGGGTTGTTCGGCCTGTTTGGCAGCCGTCCGGCAAAGGTGCGCATCGTATTGAAAGACGATTCCGACGACGACGACGAGTTGACGAACAATATCCTCTCGGCGTTGACGAGCCGTCCAAGCCCCCTCCCGGAAACCGAAGAACGCCGCGCGGAATCGTCACAGCCGCGAATCCATCAAAATCAGCAGAAACCCGTGCCGGACACAAAGCCGACCGAGAAAATCGCCGTCAAGCCGGCGAAATCCGCTGAAAAATCCGTCGGTAAGCTTAGCGAGCGGCCTAACGAGAAACCTGCCGGAAGACTCGTCGAAAAATACGCTGAAAAGCCCGTTGAAAAATCTATTGAGAATCCCGCCGAAAGGCCTGTGGAAAAGCCCGTCGAAAAGCGCACTGAAAAGCCCGTCGAAAAAACCGTAGCGAAACCGCCGGTTCCCAAGCCCGCTCAAAAACCCGAACCTGCCGCCAAACCAGCCGGGCAAGGCGGCGAAACAATCGATCTCAAGCGCGATCCACGTCAGCCGTTCGTGCCCAAGCAGTGGAGCGCGCCTGGCCGCGAAGGCAGGGAATCCGGCAATAGGGATAGCAATCAGCGCGGCGTCGGCGGTTCTCCACGCAAGGATCCGTTTTCACGCACCCATACCGCGCCCGATCGCTCGGTTATACGTACGATACCCAGCCAACCATACACCCCGACACAGCCCCGCCGCGACACCAACCGACCCGGTCGCAGCGTTCCGGCAACGTATGCGCATCAGAATAACCCGCGCCCGTTCGTCGCCGATCCGGAATTCGAGGATGGCTTAAGCTCCTTGACGTTCCCGCCTCCGCCCACAGAGCCTCCGATCATCCACCCGGAGGACACCCCAATGGGCGCGGTACAACGATACCTGATGGGCTTGACCGCCAAGATGGGCGCAGACGTGAGGGTATATGTCACCGAAGATGAAGAGCATCACATAACCGCGAAGATGGTCGGCGACACGCTGGGCATATTGATAGGCAGACGCGGCGAGACGCTCGACGCCATCCAATACCTGTGCAGCCTGGCCGTGAACCGAGGCCGCGACGAATACATCCGTATCACGCTGGATACGGAAAACTATCGCGCCCGCCGCGAGG
>JAITDK010000244.1 GCA_031282605.1 Oscillospiraceae bacterium | reverse complement strand
ATGGAGGTGGCCGTTTGGTTCGGGAGGATAGCGGGTATGGACATGGTCGTAACGTCCAGACGCCAGATCCTCATTGATGAAGTCCCAGATGAAGTTACCGCGATCCACGCGGGCGGTCTCGGTGGTATTATCCATACAGCCACTCCTTAAGATATAGAATCAGGGTCAAACATAGTTTACCACAGGCTCAACCGGTGGCTGAGCCTGTGCTTCTTCTTAGGGGGCTGATTTTATGAACTGTACCGCTTTGGCTATGTCGGACTCAGGGTTTGCGCCGACTTCTCGCTCGATCGTGTAGTAGCCTTTGTATCCGATCGCGTCAAGTGATTTGAACCAAGCCGGAAGATCCACTTCACCCTCGCCCAGCGGCGTTTCAATAAAGCATTCCTCCATCCGGATGTCCTCTATCCCGCCGTCGGCGAAATATCCATACACCCGCTCCGGCCCAATAAACTTCAGCATTCTGCCATCCTTGGCGTGCGTATGGAATATCTTGTCGGCCAATATCGGCACGCCCGCCACCGGATCTACGCCGCAAACCATCCGCAGGTTTGCCGGATCATAGTTAACCCCTACCCAATCGCTCGATATCCCATCCAGGAAATGTCTCAACGTCTCCGGCGGCTCCGGACCCGTTTCGATCGCTACGCGAACGCCCTCTTGTTTCGCGTATTCGCCTAGCGCGCCCATTGCGTCCTGCATTATCGCAAACCTTGGATGCTTGTCGTCCTGCGGCACTACGCCTATGTGCGATGTCAGTACATCCCCGCCCAGCCCGCGCGTTAACTCAAGCATCTTCCGCGTTTCAGGCACCTTCCACGCGTTGTCGTCCGGTACCTGAAAACCATGTCCGCCCAGATCTCCGCACATTGCCGACAGCGCAATCCCGTTGTCGGCCAGAACCTGCTTGATCTCCTTGCGATACTCGCTCGTCCAGCGCTCCGTCACCTTACCGCGCGAGCCTACGTTCAATTGCACCGCGTCTGCGCCCAGCTGCGCCGCCTTCACAATCCCCTCACGGATATCCACTCGGAAACAGTCCGCCATGATCCCGATCTTACGTTTCCCCATTAGCTTCACCTCGCAAACACATAGTACTCGTATAAGTGATTACAACGATTATCGCAACAGTTATAGATCGAACGGCGTTTCATTCGTTGGCTTGACAAACGTCACATCGATCTCTATCAGCGCGCCCAACGGCAGCGCCGCCACGGCGACGCATGTTCTCGCCGGGTACTCCATCCCGAACGCTTGCCTGTACAGCGCGTTCACCGCGCCAAAATCCGCCATGTCGGCCAGATATACTACCGTCTTCGCCGCGTCAGCCATCGTCAAACCCAACTCAGTCACGACCAACTGCAGGTTGACCAGCGCTTGCGCCGCTTGAGGCTCTACGCCGCCTTCTACCAGCCTGCCTGTAGAGGGATCCAGCCCCAGCATCCCGGAACAATATACAGTGTCGCCCGCGATCACCGCCGTGCAATACGGCCCGACGGCCTTCGGTCCTTCTCCAGTGAAAAATCGCTTCAATGCCATCCTTATGTAACCCCTTTCTAATCGTTCGTTAATCTCGCTTTAACGAATCCCATCCATGGACGGCAGGATCCGTTTACTGACCCCTCGGCGTAACGCCTACATACACCACAGGCGTTTGCGCCTTGTATACATCCTGCTTGATGAAGTCGCGGGCGATCTCCTGACCGTTGTACAGTGTGATGCGGAACGTATTCGCCACGCATCCTTCCGCGCCCTTGCTGGTCTGCTTGGTCTGGTTTGTGTATATCACGTATTCGCCTTTACGGTCGGGCACCATCTTTGGCTCGGGAATCGGGATCTTTTCCACGACCTCCGACACGAGCGCATACGTGTAGCCGTTTGGATTCGGATGTCCGAATATCTCGAACACACAGTTGTTTACGCCGCTTATCTTCTCCACATGCGCGGATATTGTAATGGGTTGATCCGTATTGTTCCTGAACGCGAAGTCCGTGCCGCGGTCGGCGACCGTCGCGTCCTTGCCCGGATCAAGATAGCTGACGGGCAGCGCGTGCGCCGTGCGGTCAGTTACCTCCAACCCGGCCTCGATTACCGCGTTGTATAACGTGGACGACACCTGGCATATCCCGCCGCCCACGCCCATTACGTATTCGCCGTATACGATCTCCAGCGCTTCCTGGAATCCATTCTCAATCGTGCGTTTGCCCGTGGTCTCGTTGAATGATACCTCTTGACCGGGCAGGACGACCAATCCGTTGAACCGTTCGCAGCCCAGCGCTACATTGGCTGTGCGTTCCGCCGTACTGGTAGTCGCTATCCTGGTCGCGGCGCGTGATAGACGTGCGTTGTCGTTGACAAGATCGGCCTTGCTGATCTTGGGCGCGACAACGTCCGTCGTCAGCGCGAACGGCGTTGAATCCAGTTTTCTTATGCGCGAGAGCAGTTCGTCCCGTATGGCGTCCGTGTTTAGGCTGACGCCATACGCTTCGTCGGTATAGCGGTACGGCGGCGTGCGGTTCGGGTCATGCTCGCGCGTCGCGTCGATCGGTTCGACGTCAATCTGCGCCTTGATCCGCGCTAACAGCGCGTCCAGGCTGAACTCATTGTAATAGAACGTGGTATATCCCTGATAAGGTGTCGAGCGCAGATTCCATATATCCAGCAACCGCGTAAACAGCGTGCCTCGCCGACCCTGCATGTACGCGCTGTTGACCTGATCCGCCGTGTCTATCTGCATCTCCAGCGTATCGGATGTCAGCGTCCACGCGTCGCCTCCGTCGGTGCCGTCGTGATATGTCAGCGTCATTGACCATAGGTTTAGCCGTTCGCTCGCGTTGACGCTGATCACTTCGTACGCTTCCTGCGGCGTCATCCCTGCCAGCGGGGTGTCGTCTACGAATACGCCCTCATGGAACCGATCGCTAAACGGCTGCAATATATGATTCACCGCGATGGCGCCCGCCGCACCCAGCACAATCAGCGCCGCCAGCAGTATAAGCATGAACCGCCCGAATGGATGTCGACGTCGTCCGCGCTTCGTTTTATTGCGCGGACTTATCGCGGTCGGATACGATCGCGTATACGTGTCGGTATATCCCCTATGAGCTGCCGCCATACACACCCCTCGCCTGATATAGTAACGTAATCATGACGGACATGCCATGATCACAGCACAACTATTGCACAACTATTCCCCTAGGTACGCCTTCCTCACGGCCTCGTCTCCCATAAACGACGCCGCGCCGCCTTCCTTTATAACGCGTCCCGTTTCGAGAACATACGCCCGATGCGCGACCGACAGCGCCATCTGCGCGTTCTGCTCAACCAGCAGCACCGTGATACCGTCCGCGTTAACCTGGCGGATGATTCGAAATATCTCCTCCACCAATATGGGAGACAGTCCCATCGATGGTTCGTCAAGCATCAGCAGGCGCGGCTTCCCCATCAACGAGCGACCCATCGCGAGCATCTGCTGCTCGCCTCCGGAAAGAGTGCCCGCCAGCTGGCCTCGCCGCTCCTTCAGTCGCGGAAAACTGTGGAATACCGATTCGTAATCGTTCGCAAGCTCCGCTTGGCCGCCCCTGATGAACGCGCCCATCTCCAGATTCTCCAGCACCGTCATCTGTTGGAATATCCGACGTCCTTCGGGCACCTGCGCCAGCCCCATCTTAACGATCCTATGCGGTTCGAACGCGTGGATCGGCTTATCCTCGAATGAAATCACGCCACCCTTTGGACGCAGTAAACCGCTGATAGTCTTTAAGATCGTGGACTTGCCAGCCCCGTTTGCGCCTATCAGCGTGACGATCTCACCGCGTTCGACGTTGAACGACACGTCACGGATGGCCTGTATCGCGCCATAGGATACGCTAAGGTTGTCGACGGAAAGCATCATACTGCGGAGCCTCCCAAGTACGCCTTAACGACGCGCTCATTCTGCCTTATCTCGGCGGGTGTGCCCTTCGCTATGACTTGCCCGTAATCCAGCACTACCAGCCGCTCGCAGATACCCATGACCAACCGCATGTCATGCTCGATCAGGAGTATCGCCACGCCGAAACGGTCGCGCACCTCGCGTATCGTGGCCATCAGGGCTTGGGTTTCGGTTGGATTCATGCCGGCGGCAGGTTCGTCCAGCAGCAGCAGCTTCGGGTTTGATATCAGCGCTCGCGCGATCTCAAGCCGTCTTTGCTGTCCGTAAGGCAGGCTTGACGCCATCTCATCCGCGTGCTCGGTTAGGTTGAATATGTCCAGCATCCTCATCGCGTGATCCGTGGCATAGGCTTCATCGCGCCAGTAACCGGGCAGACGCAGCGCGCCGATCAGCGGATTGTAATCCATCTGGTTATGCGCGGCTACCCGGACGTTGTCCAGCACGGTCAGTTTCTTGAACAGGCGGATGTTCTGGAATGTGCGCGCCACCCCCGATTGGAATATCTTGTGTGTCTTGCGTCCGTTGAGCGTTTGACCGCCCAGGTTTATCGAACCGAGTGTGGGTTGATATATCCCGGTGATCAGGTTGAATACGGTTGTTTTGCCCGCTCCGTTAGGCCCTATCAGTCCGACTATCTCGCCTGGATCCATTGAGAACGTAACATGCTCCAGCGCGGTCAATCCCCCGAATTGGATGCCCAGATCGTTTATCTCCAACAAATGACGCGGGTTAGGATTCACTGTGATCCCTCCCCTCGTTCTGTGCGGAACGCCGCGTCCTCTTGAACGATCGACCGATACTGACGAGCGAGAATTCAGCTGTGCCCAGCAGGCCGTCCGGTCTGAACAGCATCATCAATATCAACGCCAGCGAATATATCAACATCCTATAATTCGACAGTCCGCGAAGCAATTCGGGCAGCAATGTAAGCACTATCGCGGCGATTATCGCGCCGGTGATCGAACCCATCCCGCCCAGCACGACCATGACCAGGTACTCTATCGAGCGGTCAAAGTTGAAACGGTTTGGGTTCAGCACTCCCATATAATGCGCGTATAGACCGCCTGCTATCCCGGCGAAGAACGCGGCCAGCGTGAACGCTAGTATCTTGTAATACGTGACCGGTACGCCGGAGGAGGTCGCGGCGACTTCATCCTCGCGGATTGAGAGTATCGCGCGCCCGTGTCTGGACCGACCCAATGTGAACATCAGCGTGACGCATATGATAACAGCCACGTATGCGACTGGCACGGTCGTAATCCTTGGTATTCCGCGCAAGGACCGCGCTCCGCCCAATATCGGCATATTGTTCATGATGATGCGGACGATCTCGCCGAACCCCAGTGTGATTATCGCCAGATAATCCCCGCGCAGCCTTAGCGCGGGCACGCCGATGACGACGCCCGTGATCGCCGCCGCGATTCCGCCGACCAGCAGAGCCAGCGGAAACGACAGCGGCACATTCCAGTGAATGGAGACCAACGCCGCTGCGTACGCGCCCACTCCCATGAACGCGGCGTGCCCCAGCGCGAGGTATCCTAGCAGTCCGCACACCAGGTTCAGGCTCGTGGCCATGATGATGTTGATCAGCGCCGTTATCAACAGCCCCACTATGTACGCGTTGACCGCTCCTGACTGAATCGGCAGCAAGAACGCCGCGGATAGCGCGGCAAGCGCTATGGCGTTAAGGATCCATGACTTTCGCGTCGCTGCGTTCATATTAGGAATCACACCTTTTCGCTGACGTGCTTGCCCAGTATGCCGCTGGGCTTTACGAGCAGCACGATTATCAGGATGCCGAATACCACGGCGTCGGATAATTGCGTGGATATATAACCCTTCGTTAAGCTCTCGGCCACGCCCATGATGAAACCGCCCAGCATAGCGCCGGGCATCAGCCCGATCCCACCGAGTACGGCGGCTATAAATGCCTTAAGGCCAGGCAGCGCGCCCATAGTCGGCGATACGGATGGGTATGCGGTGCTGTACAGTATCGCGCCGACGGCGGCCAGCGCCGCGCCTATCGCGAACGTCATTGAAATCGTCGTATTGATGTTGATGCCCATCAGCTGCGCCGCCTGCATATCCTCCGACACGGCGCGCATCGCCTTGCCCATGCGTGTACGGCGGACAAACAGTTCCAGCGCGATCATCAACAGAACCGCAACCAGTATCGTGACAAACGTCAGCCCGCTGATCTTCAGGCTGCCGATTACAATCGTGGGTACGTTCAGGCGTATCGGAAATGGTCTGGGCGTGGGCGAAAATATCATCTGCACGCTGTTCTGCAGGAAGAAACTGACCCCGATCGTCGTGATTAGCGAGGATATGCGCGGCGAGTTGCGTAGCGGCTTGTACGCGATTCGTTCGACGAGCGCCCCCAGAGTCACGCAGAACAGCACGCTTAGCACAGCGGCGATACCGAACGGCAGCGCGGTCGACGTAAGCAACATCAGCGCGGCATACGCCCCGACCATGATAATATCCCCATGCGCGAAGTTGATCAACTTGACGATGCCATACACCATCGTATAACCTAGCGCGATCAGCGCGTATACGCTGCCCACGTGCAGGCCGTTGATCAATTGGGTAAGCAGTATGTTCATGTGGCACCGTCCCCGCATCGAATAGAGCCTGTGGAGTCTAATGAGCGCCCATGCCGCTAATCATACCAAGTCTTAATTAATTTGTCAAATCCTCGCGACGCCGGATTCGCGCGCGGCTGCGGCGACGGCGGCGGCAACCGCCTTACCTACTCGTGGATCGAATGGCTTGGGCAGTATGTTTGTCCGGCTTAGTTCTTCAGCCGATATCAGCCCGGCCAACGCGAACGACGCGGCGCGCTTCATCGGTTCGTTGATCGCGCGTGCGCGGCAGTCCAGCGCGCCTCGGAATATTCCAGGGAAGCATAGCACGTTGTTAATCTGGTTGGGATAATCGCTGCGCCCCGTGCCCGCGACCAACGCCCCGGCGACGGTCGCTTCATCGGGCATAATCTCCGGCGTCGGGTTCGCCATCGCGAATACGATCGCGCCGGGGTTCATCGACGCAACCATCTCCCTCGAAACGATGTTGCCAGCCGATACGCCAATGAACGCGTCCGAGCCGCTCAGCGCGTCGGCCAGGCTGCCCTTGACACGCCCGGGATTCGTCAGCGCAGCCAGTTCCGCCTGCGCCTCATGCATGTGCAGTTCTTCTTCCGCGCCTTGCAGCAGTATGCCATAGCGATCTACCAGCAGCATGTCTACCGCGCCCAGGTTGATCAGATGCCGCGCGATTGCGCAGCCTGCCGCGCCCATCCCATTTATCACGATCCGCGCGGAACCGATTGCTTTGCCCGCTACCCTCAAGGCGTTCAACATCGCGGCGCCGACCACGACCGCCGTTCCATGCTGATCGTCGTGGAATACGGGAATATCCAGTAACGCCTGCAGCCTGCGTTCGACCTCGAAGCATCGCGGTGAGGCGATATCCTCTAGGTTGATCCCGCCGAACGTTCGCGCGATGTTTGTCACGGTCTTTACAATTTCATCTACGTCCTTCGTACCGACCAGTATCGGAAACGCGTCTACGTCAGCAAAGGCCTTGAACAGTACGCACTTACCCTCCATCACCGGCATACCGGCGTCCGGACCGATATCGCCTAGCCCCAGCACGGCCGAACCGTCGGTGATTACCGCAACCGTGTTCCAACGCCTCGTCAATTCATACGCTTTGACCGGATCATCCTTGATCGCGAGACACGCCGCAGCAACGCCAGGCGTGTACGCTAATGCCAGCGATTCAGCCGAGTCGACGTTCACTCGGGGCGTGATCTCCAGTTTGCCTCGCCAGCGCGAGTGAGCTTCAAGCGCGCGTTCCGCTATAGTGACGGGTTTGCTATCCATGATATTTGCCCTTTCTATATTGCCTATTAATGTCGCGTGTGTTATCCTGCGATTGCGCAGCGTTCGGCTGTCCGCTGCGGCGGGACGCTGTTCGATCTGCGGATCGAATGCGCTTTAAGTTTGTGGCGCCCCGCCACTATGATGTGAGTTGACTATTACCCTATAGCGTTTTTTACTGGCGGGGCGCGGGGTTTGGGACGAGGAACGATGGAACGAGGAACGTCCCTGCGGGGAGCCTGGGACTCTGTCCCAGACCCTGCGAAGGGCTATCCGCCCTTTCGAATCCGGACCAGGCTTCGCCTGGACTATCGTGATACACAATCTACCGGCTTCGGATCGCCGGTTGTACCTGGATAGTCTACCTCGTAACGTAACCCGTTCCCCCGCTCCCTCGTTCCTCGTTCCAAGCCCCGGGGGAGGTCGGGAGGGGGAC
>JAITDK010000144.1 GCA_031282605.1 Oscillospiraceae bacterium | reverse complement strand
CTGGCGATGATCCTCGCGCTTGCCGCGCCCGTAGTGGCGGAAGAACCCGCCATCGACACGAGTCAACATGTGGTGATCACCTATATGGTGACAGGCGACGTGCCCACGAACAAAACAATGACCGAGACGCTGCCGGTCGTGAACGCGCTGCTCACTGAAAAGGTCAACGCGGAACTGAACATATTGTGGATCGAATGGACGGATTATCTGTCCAAGTACAACCTGACCATCGCTTCGCAAGATGGGAACATCGACCTCATCGGCACGGCGACGGACTGGCTGGACGCGTGGCCCAACGCCATCAACGGCGGCTTCATGGAACTGACGCCGGAGATGCTCCAAACCTACGCGCCGCTCACCTGGGCGCAGGTGCCGACGGAACACTGGGAACTGTGCAAACTAGACGGCAAGATCTACCTGATCCCGGAGGATTACTTCGCGCAGTGGACGAATCACGGCTTCATGTATCGGGGCGACTGGGCGAAGGAAGCCGGCCTGGCGAACGGCGTCCATAGCTGGACGGATATGGGCGCGTATTTCCAATACGTAAAGGACAGCAAGCCGGACGTCATCCCATGGGACGCGAAGCCCGACGCGAGCATCGTCGCCCAGCTCACGGGTGGCTGGAATAGCTCGCATACGACGAATATATACATCGAGGGCTTGCACGTTGATCTGTTCTTCGGGGAATCCTTCGAGAATAAGACCGCGCTGTCCCGCTACTTCCTGGAAGGCGACGAATTCATCAACTTCGCCAAGAATCAACGCGCGTGGAGCGAAGCCGGCTATTGGAAGGAAGACGTGCTGAACAACACGAGCATCGATACCCGCAAGGAAATGGAGACCGGCATCTCCGGTGCGGATCAGCATCACTCCATGACCTACTATGGCGGCGAGTATTGGCGCATGGCGGATCTGCAGCCTGGCTCCGACCTGGGATTCTTCTGGTTTGGCGAAGAAACGGGGAACCTGATCTCCCTTAACATCACGCACGGCGCGATGGCCATCGGCGCCCGATCCAAGAATCCGGAGCGCGCCTTGATGGTGTACGACCTGCTGCGCAACGACGAGGAGCTGTATCTCCTGTTCAACTACGGCATCGAAGGCGTCCAATACATAAAGGACGGCAAGACGTTCACGCGGCCCGAAGGCTATAACTCCGACACGGACGGGAGCGGCTTCAACTACTGGTGGGGTCGGAACGACGACCTCGTGCTGGTCTCCCCGGAGGAAGCGGTGGATCAGCGCGACGCGCTGGTCGAAGCGTATGAGGCGGTCGCGCATCCGTATCCATACGGCCAGGTCGTGTTCGACATTGATCCCATTTCCAGCGAGCTGGACAATCTGTCCAACCTCTATAACACCTATATGCCCCAGATTGTCTTTGGCAAGCAGGCTGATCCCGAGGCGTACGTCGCCGAGTTCCGCGCCCAGTTGAAGGCGGCGGGGTATGAACGGTGCCTGGAAGAGGTGGAACGGCAATTGGCCGCCGTCTACCAATAACCGGTTCCGGAACAATCAAGAAACGGAGACATAACGGCGGACGCCGCCGTAATAGCATGACCCGGTGCAATACCGAAGGCGGACAGGCGATGCGCCTGTCCGCCTTCGCGAGGGAGTGAACATGGATGGAATCGCGCATCTTATCGGCGGACTGGCGGTTTACGCTAGAGGATGTCCCGCAGGCATGGCAAAAGGGCTTTGACGACGCGGCGTGGCGCGTGGTTTCGCTGCCGCACGATTGGGCGGTCGAGCATCCCTTCTCTACTCAATATTCGAGCGGTACGGGCTATCTGCCGGGCGGCGTGGGGTGGTATCGCCAAGGTTTTACGTTGGAGGAAGGCGAGCGCGGCAAGCGGGTGGAGCTGCTTTTCGACGGGGTGTATAACCATTCCAGCGTGTGGGTGAACGGGTATTTCCTGGGCGGACGGCCCAACGGATACGTGCCGTTCCGGTTTGACGTCACAGACGCCGTCTGCTTCGGTGAGGCGGGGAATGTGATCAGCGTGCGTGTGGATCACAGCGATCCCGCCGATTCCCGCTGGTTCACCGGTTCGGGCATTACACGTAAAGTAACGCTCATTTTGCGCGACCCCGTGCATGTCGCGCCGGACGGCGTTTTCGTCGTTACGGAAAGCGCCGACGCGCGCGAAGCCCTGCTCCGCGTCCATACCCGCGTTGAAAATGGCCTGGGCGCGACGCTCCGCCAAACGCTATATTATCAAGACGGGGACGAACACGACGAACACGAGGATAAAAACGGAAAAATCGCCGCCGAGACGTGCGTGCGGATTCAATCGCCGGATACGTCCCAAACCCTTTGCGTGGAGCGTCCGCATCTATGGTCTGTCGAATCGCCGTATCTCTATCGGCTTGTCACTACGGTGGAGATGGATGGCGTGGCGCGGGACGCCGTATCGACGCCGATTGGGCTGCGGGTGTTTCAGTTTGACCCGGAAAAGGGGTTTGTCCTGAACGGTGAGCCGCTGAAACTCAAGGGGGTTTGCGTCCATCACGACGCGGGATGCTTGGGCGCGGCGGTGCGCGCGCCGGTGTGGCGCAGGAGACTGCTCGCCTTGAAAGCGCTGGGCGTGAACGCGCTGCGGATGAGCCACAATCCCCACATGCCGGAACTGTACGACCTGTGCGACGAGATGGGTCTGCTTGTGATGGACGAAGCGTTCGACGAGTGGGAGGGTTTCAAAAACAAGTGGCGTACGGGACATAACGTCGCGCCGCCGCATCACGCGGGGTATGCCGCCGATTTCCCGGAATGGCACGCGCGCGACGTCGTGGCCATGGTTCTGCGCGACCGGAATCATCCCTGCGTGATCCTCTGGAGCATCGGCAATGAAATCGATTACCCCAACGATCCCTACGCCCATCCCCGCTTTTCAGAGATGATCGGCAACAACGACGCTAACAAACCCGATCGGGAGTTTGTATACGATCCAAGCCGACCCAACGCCGAACGGATCGTGCCGATCGCGCGGGCATTGTACGCGCTCGTGAAAGCCGCCGATCCGACGCGACCCGTCACAGCTGCGCTGGCCTTTCCGGAGCTCTCGACGTTGACCGGCTTTGCGGACGAGCTGGACGTGGTGGGATACAACTATAAGGAACATCTGTTTCGGGAAGATCACGCGCGATTCCCTAACAGACCGTTATTGGCCAGCGAGGCATCCCGCGAAACGGCGGCGTGGCGCGTCGTGCGGGAGAATGATTTCGTCGCCGGGCAATTCCTGTGGACGGGCATTGATTTCCTGGGGGAAACGCACGGGTGGCCGAGCCGGGGATCGAACGCGGGTCTGCTGGATTTGGCGGGATTCCGCAAACCGATCGCCTATCACCGCGCGGCCTTATGGCTGGATCAACCCGTCGTAAAGCTCTTCGCGCGGCACGCTCCGGAAGAATCGGAAACGGGGAGCGATGCGTGGCGGCGCAGCCCCATACACGCGACGGATCTTGTTGACGCGTGGGCTTTTCCGGAAGGCGCGTCAATAGAAGCCGTTGTGATGACGAACGCCGCGGCGGTCGAACTGTTCCTGAACGGTGTGCGGGTGGGTTTTCAGGCGTCGGAAGAGGCGTCGGAAGGGGTACTTCTATTCCGATTGACGGCCGCGCCGGGCGTGTTGGTGGCGCGCGCGACGATGACCGACGGCGCCGTCGTTGAGGATTCGCTGGGGGACGTGGGCATGCCTGCCGGGATCACGCTCACGGCGGATCGAACCTCACTGATCGCGGATGGGCGGGCATTGATGCACATCGTCGCGGAAATCACTGACGCGAACAGGCGGCGCGTGCCTAACGCAGAGAACATGCTGCATGTCGATGTGACCGGTGGGGTTTTGCTGGGTCTTGAAAACGGCAATCAGGAGGATACGCAGGCTTACACGCTGCCATACCGCCGCGCGCACAGGGGAAGGTTGCTGCTCTATATCGGCGCGCCGACGGAACGCGGGGAGATACGGGTTAAGGTGTCGTCGGATACGCTGGGTAGCGCGGAATGGTGCGGGCTAGCGGAGTGAGCGGGCGCGTACACGCTCCGGCATTCCGCGAGCTGCGGCACAGGGCAAGGGCTGCCCGCGCTGTCGAATAGGGCGGCGCACTGTAAAACCGGAGGGTTCATCAACAGATTGTCCCCGCGCATACGATGCTAATGATAGACTTGGCGTCGCCGCCGCGGGAGGAAACATATGGAGAAGCTGCGCGTATGGTTCACGGACTTCTGGCCGACGTTCGATCCGAATAATAACCCATTCCTGGACGCGCTCGGCAAACGGTACGACGTGGACGTGACACAGCCGCCGGATGTGCTGTTCCACTCCGTGTTCGGACGCGAGTTTATGGAGTATGACTGCTTGAGGGTGTTCTACACCGGCGAGTGCTGCACCCCCGACTTCAACGCGTGCGACTACGCGATCGGGTTTGACTACATAGACTTTGGGGATAGGTATCTGCGCCTGCCGCTGTACTTATTCAATTA
>JAITDK010000115.1 GCA_031282605.1 Oscillospiraceae bacterium | reverse complement strand
TATGTTACAAACTACAAGTTAAATGTAAGATACTATGAGAATGCAATTTTCGTAGCAGTTGGCCCCGGAATTTTTTCAAAATCCTTACCAGACACTTATGTGTTAGGTTTTTTGAATACTAAAGTCGCTCAAATGTTTGCTGATAATGTTGGTGGCGAAACAATCACTTATGAGGTTGGCGAAGTTGCATCAATACCTATTGCTATACCATCTTCTGACATAATGGAACACGTTAACGAACTCGTCACCACCAACATCTCCCTCTCCCGCGCCGACTGGGACGCATTTGAAACCTCATGGGACTTCAAGCGCCACCCGCTAATAGGCGGCAACAGCATAGCCGCTGCCTACGCCTCATGGGAACGCGATTGCGAGACCCGCTTCCGAACCCTCAAAGCCAACGAGGAGGAACTCAACCGCATCTTCATCGACATCTACGGCTTGCAGGACGAACTCACGCCGGAGGTCGAGGACAAGGACGTGACCGTTCGCCGCGCCGATTTAGGGCGGGAGGCGCGGTCGTTTATCAGCTATGCCGTAGGTTGCATGTTCGGGCGGTACTCGTTGGATGTGGATGGGCTTGCTTCTGCTGGCGGCGTGTGGGACGTCGGCAAGTACAGCACGTTCATCCCCGACGCGGACAACGTACTGCCCATCTGCGACGACGAGTATTTCGACGACGACATCTGCGGGAAGTTCGTGGATCTTGTCCGCACGGTCTATGGCGCGGAATGGCTCGAAAACAATCTGCACTTCATCGCCGAAGCGTTATATCCAGGCTCAAGCGGCACGGCAAGGGAGAAAATCCGGCGTTATTTCCTGAACGATTTCTACAAAGACCACCTGAAAACCTACCAGAAACGCCCGATATACTGGTTGTTCGACAGCGGCAAGAAAAACGGCTTCAAGGCGCTTGTCTACCTGCATCGTTACCAAAGCGATCTGCTCGCCAAACTGCGTACGGACTATGTCCACGAGCAGCAGGAGCGTTACCGCACCCAGCTAAACCATACCGCCGATGCGCTGAACGCAGCCACAGGCGCGGAGCGGGCTACACTCCTCAAAGTGCAGGAGAAGTTCACAGCGCAAGCCGCCGAGATCGCCGTCTTCGAGGAAAAAATCCACCACCTCGCCGATATGCATATCAGCCTCGACCTTGACGACGGCGTGAAAGTCAACTACGCTAGGTTCGGCGACGTTCTGGCGAAGATATAGCGGGGGCTTTCAATCTAGAGACTAAAAGGGTCTTAAGAATCTCAAATTTGGAACCGCTGCCGTCGATACAGTTGACCTGCCGCGCCCGCTATGCTAGAATCCTCGCATGAGAATCCATATGTTGTCAATCGGCACCACAGGCGACGTGATTCCGATGATATTGATAGGTCAGGAACTGCAGCGACGCGGGCATGTCGTCAGAATCGCCGCGTTTGAGCCGCTGGGCAAGGCGATACGCGGGGCTGGATTGGAATTCTACTGCCTGCCCGGCGACGCGTATGAGTATATCGGAACGCTGATCCAGCCCGGCGGCAGCCCCGTTACCTTTGTATACCGGCTGACACAGTCGCTGAAGGCGTTGATCAAGCCGCTTACCCGCGCGCTGATGGAGGCTTCACAGGGCGCGGATGCGCTCGTGCTGACCTACTTTGGGTCGATGGGCTATTCGATCGCGGAAAAATTTGGCATACCATGCTTTCAGCTGCATTATTATCCTATGGATATATCCAGTGAGGTGCCGCAGGCGATCATGCCCCAACTCCGCTTGGGTCGTGCATACAACCGCCTGACATACTCGCTGACGTATCTGACCGTCGGCGGGCTGGAGTATCACTACCTGCACCGCTGGCGTAAGTTGAACGGAATGCGCGCGCGACGAATCCGCACGCATCCCGACTACACGGTCGGGCAGTGGCAGATCCCCGTGCTGTACGCGATCAGCCGCCAGCTCGTGCCACGATCGCTGGACTGGCCGCACAACATCAACATGATCGGATTCATCCAGCCTAAAGAACCGGCGGCGTTCGAACCGTCGCCCGCGCTGTCGTCGTTCCTGAACCATGAGCCGCAGCCCATATATATCGGCTTCGGATCAATGACTTCGGGCGACATGGCCGCGGCGCTGGAAGTGACGGTCGAGAGCCTGAAGCGACTGGGTATGCGCGCCGTGATGATAAAGGGATGGGGCGGCGCGGCGCAGGATTCCAAGATACCCGAACGCCTGCGCAAGAGCGAGCAGCTCTTCCTGGTGGATTTTGTGCCCCACAGCTGGCTGTTCCAGAGAGTGAGCGCGGTTGTGCATCACGGAGGCGCGGGGACTACTGCGGCTGGATTATACGCCGGCCTTCCCACACTGGTGATACCGTTCGGCGCGGATCAACCGTTCTGGGGCGAACAGGTCTACCGTCATGGCGTAGGCCCGAAGCCGATACCGCGCGACAAGCTGGACGTGGATCGCCTCACCCAGGCGCTGCGCCAATTGGTACATAACCCGATCTACCGAGAGAACGCTCAATACATCTCAAAGCATCTGCGCATTGAAGACGGCGCGTCCGAGGCCTCGGACGTGATTGAGCGCGAGTGCGCGGCATTCTCGCACACCATGACGAAGGCGCAGGTCAAGCGCCCGCGGCGGCGCAAACGTGACAATGCCTAACAGCCCCGCCGCTGCATCGTCCGCCACTCCCGCTCTGACGAAAGGACTGATTCGCATGGCAACCGTACCTTGGATGAATTTGGACGCGCTGCATGCCAATCGATTGCCGCCGCGCGCGATCGATATACCGTACAGCGCCTCGGAGGCGGCGAGATTATTCGAACGCGGGGCGTCCGACCGCTTCCTGTCGCTGAACGGCGTGTGGGATTTCGCATACTGCGATACGCCGGACGATATCCCCGGCGGATTTCCGCTGCAGGAACCCGCGTCATGGGATTACATGCCCGTGCCCGGCAGCTGGCAGATGCACGGCTTCGGCAATCCGCAGTACACGAACGTTAAGTTCCCGATACCGTATGATCCGCCATATGTGCCGGACGACGCACCTGTCGGGCTGTACCACCGAGCGTTCACGGTTCCCGACGCCTGGAACGGCCAGCGTATGTTGCTGCGGTTTGACGGCGTGGATTCGTATTTCGAGGCCTATGTCAACGACAAGCTGGTCGGATTCTCGAAGGGCGCGCACTACCCCGCCGAATTCGACGTCAGCCAGTTCGTCCAGTCCGGCGTTAACAATCTGCATGTGCTGGTTCGCCAGTGGTCTGACGCGACGTACCTAGAGGATCAGGATAAGTGGCGGCTGAATGGGATATTCCGCGACGTGTCGCTGCTGTGCCTGCCTTCCGCGCATATCTGGGACGTGATCGCGGAGGCGGGACTGCAGGACGACATGCTTACCGGCACGCTGCGCGTCGGCGTGGACGTATTAGACAGCTTCGGCTCGATACCTGCGGGAATCAGCGTCCTGGCCGCATTGTTTGAATCTGGCGGCGACGTCCCGCTATGGAGCGAGGAACGAGTCGTTAGGCCGGGTGAATCGCGTTTCACCGATTGGTTCTCCACCACCGTGCCGGGCGCGCGCCACTGGACCGCCGAAACGCCCAACCTATACGAACTGTCCGTCACGCTATCCATGAGCGGCAAGCCCATTCAGGCGCAGGCTATCCGCGTCGGATTCCGCAGGATTGACATAAAGGACGCCATGCTCCTTGTAAACGGCGTGCCGATCAAACTGAAGGGCGTCAACCGCCACGACTTCAACGCGAAGCTGGGCGCCGTTACACCGCTGGACGCGATGGAGCGCGACGTCAAACTGATGAAGCGGCACAACATCAACGCCGTGCGAACGAGTCACTACCCGAACGATCCGCGCTTCTACGACCTTTGCGACTCATATGGATTATATGTAATCGACGAGGCCGACCTAGAGTGTCATGGCGTCGTGCATGTAGGTTCTTATGATCTGATCGCCACCGACCCCGCCTGGGAAAGGCCGTTCGTCGACCGAGCCGAGCGGCTGGTGGGACGCGACCGCAATCACGCGTGCGTGATATTCTGGTCGCTGGGCAACGAGTCCGGATATGGATGCAACCATCAAGCTATGGCGCGCGCGATCAGGGCGTTCGATCCGACCCGACCCATTCACTATGAACGCGACACCGACGCCGAGACCGCCGACGTCTACTCCCGCATGTACACCAGCGTGCCCGACCTTATCGCCGAGGGCGAAGCTGCGGATAAGACCAAGCCATTCTTCCTGTGCGAGTACGCGCACGCGATGGGTAACGGTCCCGGCAATCTGCGCGACTACTGGGACGCGATATACAAGTACCCTCGGCTGATTGGGGGATGCGTCTGGGAGTGGGCCGACCACGGCATAGAGATGACCAACGATAAAGGCCAGCGATACTACGCCTACGGCGGCGATTTCGGCGAGTTCCCGCACGACGGCAACTTCTGCGTCGACGCGTTGACCTATCCCGACCGCACGCCGCATACAGGCTTGCTTGAGTATAAGAAGGCGTTGCAGCCCATCGAGACGCATTTTGAAATGCATTTTGATACCGTACCCGGAGCTCCTGCCGAGGAGGCAGACGCTGCTCTTTACGCCGTACTGACAAACCGGCTCGCGTTTACCGACCTGAATAAGTTCGACTGCACATACCGTCTGCGCTACTATGACCGCACGCTAAGCGAGGCGCGGGTTACACTGCCGTCCGTGCCGCCGGGGGAATCCATATCCGTCGAGATGCCCGGCCTGCCGTCCGCGCGGCTGGGACTGTACGCCGAACTGTCATTCAGCCAGCGCGGGGATACGCCCTGGGCCCCCGCCGGGTATGAGGTTGCTTGGGCGCAGTTCGCGCCGGAGCAGAAGGCCGTCTACGCGTATTCGGGCAGATGGATTCCGCCGTTCGTCTCGTCAGGCGCGTCCGGCTCGGCGCGAATGGTCAGTCCGCTTGTGACAGCGGTGTTCGGCGCCCGCGACGGCGCGATGGCGTCGCTGTCGGCGCAAGGCGCGGCGCTGCTTGAATCCGCGTTCCGCCCGCTTATCTGGCGAGCGCCGACGGATAACGACAGCCCGAACGCGGCGAAGGCATGGCTGGAGTTTGGCCTGGATCGGTTGTTATCGCGTGTCGAGTCCAAGTCGCTGACGCTTGAGAACGGCGTTGTACGCAGTCGCGCCGTATACATTCTCGCGCCAAAGTTCCTCAAGCCAGTGATCCGCTTCACGCTTGACATGGCCCTTCTGGGCAACGGCGAGGGCGAGGTTCACGTGACATACGAACCGCTGCCGCTGGGCGACGATAAGGAACTGCCATACCTGCCCCGGCTGGGCGTGCGGGCGCGTCTGCCGCGATCGCTCAAGAACGTGGCCTGGTATGGGCTCGGTCCGCACGAAAGCTATCCTGACAAGAAAGAATCAGCGCGGCTGGGGCTCTACCGCGCGGACGTTATCGATCTGACCGAGCCATATGTGAAGCCGCAGGAGAACGGCGCGCACGAGGATACGCAGTTTGTCGCGCTGACCAACGACGAAGGCTGGGGATTGCTGGTTGCGGGAGTGCAGAAGTTCTCGTTCACGGCGCATCCGTACACGGTTGAGTCGCTGACCGACGCCAAGCACACGCCCGACATCCCGGACGAGGACATGATAGAGCTGACTATCGACGGCAAGGTAGGCCCGCTGGGGAGCAACTCTTGCGGTCCGGAACCGCTTGAGGAGACGCGGCTGTACCTGCGCGAGCCGTACTCGTTCGGCTTCCGGTTCTCTCCGGTGAACCTGCAGACTGAAAGCCTGACGACGGCGGCTGACCGCCTGATGGCATAAGCGGGAAAATGCCGGCTAGCAGCAACTAACCGACGCATATTGATTCACAGCGGGCCGCCAGCGGCAGGCGGCTCGCTGTGTATATTAATGGAGCTGAGGCGACCGCGTATCCCAGGAGGGCAATAATGGAGTTTTGAAGTAGCGCGCCCGCTTGTCAGCGGCTAACCTTGATGTTATAATACGAAAGCCATCATGCATAATTATAGCAAAACCGCCTGTTGCGGCCCGGGAGGCTCGATGGATAATCCGTACGCGACACTGGGCGTGCCCCCGACCGCGAACGCCGCGCAGATCCGCGGCGCTTATCGCACACTGGTAAAGCGGTATCACCCCGACATAATTGGCGATCCCGCCAAGCGCGAGACCGCTCAAGAGAAA
>JAITDK010000054.1 GCA_031282605.1 Oscillospiraceae bacterium | reverse complement strand
GTCGGGCATGTCGGACATGTCGGGCATGTTGGACATGTCGGGCCTGTCGGGTATGTTGGACATGTCGGGCCTGTCGGGTATGTTGGACAAATCGGGCCTGTCGGGTATGTTGGACAGGTCGGGTATGTCGGACAGGTCGGGTATGTTGGACAAATCGGGCCTGTCGGGCGGGGTGGGAATGGCGGTTCCGGCGGGCAAATCGGGTAAACCGGATGAGGCGGGTGTCGCTGCGGGGGATTGTGGTGCGGCGGGTATGAATCGATCGGCGGGTATGGCGGCAGCGGGAAGGCAGGCTTGCCGTGGTTGCCGCGAGGCGCCGCTTGCTCTATCGAATCACTGAGTCCGCCTATGAATCCTTCGAACTGCCCGTTCGGATATGGGGCGCGCGGCTGATAAACAGCGGCGCGCGGTATCGCTTCGCTGGGTCGCGCGCCGTATGGGTTCTCCAGCGGCAACCAGGCGGATGTACTGTGTTCATGCTGATAACTGTCACGGGTGTCCGAGACCGGGTATCGGTAGTCCGGTTCGGCGGGGGCGTATGGCAGTTCATGCTGATATGGTTCGCTGTGCGGCTCGAAAGCCGCTTCTTTAAGCGGGATCGGCGGCCAGGGCGCGCGCATCCAGCCGGAGAAGGATTCTCTCGGCTCGTCGGGAACTTGATCTATATCGTAAACATAACGATCCATCGCAATCGCACCTCCGCTGATACTTCACATTATTCGCCATGACTTCCGCTTGTTCGTCAAGTCTCCGTCAAGGCTTGTTCCTTTTTAGGAATGAATCCATATACCACGCGGAAGGATACGGCTGCTTATCTGTTGAATATATAACCCGGGATGTTTGATTTATTAAATATAACCATTTGGAGGCGGCGATGACTGATTACTCGGACAAGATTATTACAGTTGAACAAGCCTTGGACATGGTCGCCAGCGGTATGAACATCACATCCGCGATGGCCGCGTCCCAGCCTCAGGCATTCTTTTCCCAGCTGCATACGATCGCGAACCGCGTAGAGGACGTGATCGTCACATGCTGCCTGCCCACGATAGAGTTCGAGTTCATGCAAGAGCGATACCTCAAGAAGTCGTTCACGCTGCACAGTCTGTTTCATTCGCCGCTGCTAAGGCGGCTGCATCCAACCGGGCGCGTGTCATACGTGCCAAACTGCCTGCACTATTCCGGTCGAAAGCGCAACGACGCGATCGCCACGGATATATTCATCGCGTCGGCGTCGATGCCCAGCGAGGACGGGTATGTGTACCTGAGCAGCAGCAACGAATACGAGACGGTTATCTGCGAGAAGGCACGGAAGATTATATTCGAATGCAGTCCGAATATCCCAACTGTGCGCGGAGACAGCCGCGTGCCGCTGGAACGGGTTGATCATATAATCATGTGCGATTACCGTTTGCCCGTGCTGGAGGACATGCCGCCGAACGACAAGGATATAGAGATAGGCACGAGGATAAGCGGGTTGATCAACGACGGCGACACCATCCAAGTGGGGATCGGGGGCATCCCCAACGCGGTATGCGAGTCCATTATGAATAAGAAGGATCTGGGCGTTCACACCGAGATGATGACGACTGGAATCATGCGCCTGATGCAGGCGGGCGCGGTGAACGGATCCAGAAAGAACCTGGAACCGGGCAAGGTGGTGTTCGCGTTCGCGTTCGGCACGCAGGAGATGTATGATTTCATGGACAAGAACGACGCGCTGCTGATGCGCAGCGGCGCGTGGGTAAACGACCCGATGGTCGTCGGATTAAACGATAATATGGTGTCGATCAACACGACGGTCGAGGTGGATCTGACGGGGCAATGCTGCTCGGAGAGCATAGGCTCAAGGCAGATCTCCGGTACGGGAGGCGCGAGCGACATGGCCATCGGCGCGCAGCGTTCCAAGAACGGCCGCTCGATCGTCGCGCTGTATTCCACGGTGAGCGTGAGGAATCCCGATACCGGCGAGCGGGAGGAGCAATCCAAGATCGTCCCCGTGCTGAAGCCGGGAGCCGCGGTATCGATACAGCGCAACGACGTGGATTGGGTTGTGACCGAGTTTGGCGCGGTGAATCTGCGCGGGCAGGATATACGCACGCGGGCGCGGCGGCTGATCTCGATCGCGCATCCGAGGTTTCGCGAGGAACTGATGAGAGCCGCGAAGGAGTATGAGTATATCTTTTGATGCGGGGTGGGGATGGGGGGCGGGTTGCGTTTCGAAACAGACTATCGGAGGGCAACCGGTTGTGTTACGATAGTCCGTTTCGCAGCGCAACCCGTCACTCCAACTCCTATCGCCTCATTAGGGAGAGATGTCGCGCAGCGACAGAGGGTGGAACCTAACGCCGCGCGCACCCTAAAGCCAAAGAGGCCGCCGCGTTAAGCGGCAGCCCCTTGTTTGCGTGTTGCGTCGAATCATTCCTTCGGAATCGAATCGACGGACTTCTGCTTGATGGCGGTCAGCTCGGCCAGACCCATCGTTTCCAGCTGCGCGCAATAGGCGTCCCACTCGGCGTTGACGTCCTTTTCGCCACTGATCCACTCGGCGACCTTCTGATCGATGTACGAGCGGATGTCTGTCTGCAGTATGCTTACCTTCTCGCTGTCTTCTTCGCTCATCCATACCTGCGGCAGCGGACGCTCCTCCAGGCACGGCTCATACAGCGCGTCGGCGACATCCTTTTCAGGATAGTCGGGATCGAGTCCGGCAGCCGGAGCGATCTTCACATCGGCCGGGATGTACTTGGGCAGGCTCTGCAGCCACAGGTTGCCCCATTCATTCTTCTTGCGGGTGGCCTCGTCCCACGCAGAGGTATCCAGCGCGCGGTAGCTGCCGTCTTCCAGCTTCTCCATCGCCACGCCCATCAGGCCGCCGTTGAACTGGATCGAGTTGTCCAGCTGGAATACCTGGTCAAACCAGCGGATGATCAGCCCGGGGTTCTTGGCCTTGTCCGTGATGGCCAGCTGGGTGCGGAACGTCGTCACGCCGAAACCATTGCGGCGGAAGACGGGGTTATCGCCGCTCAGCTCGCTCTTGAGCACCGGCAGCGGCTCGAATGGATAGCGGTTCACGCTCTTGGGCAGGGATTCGTCGGCGTCGAAGTAATCGCCCGCGCCGTACGCCAGCGATACGCCGTATAGATTCTGACGGCCCTTGCTCTTCCACATCTCCAGATCCTGCGTGAAGATTTCGGGGTCGATCAAGCCTTCCGCGTACAGTCCGGCGAAGTATTCGATCATCGCCTTGAACGCGGGGCGGTTCGCGCGGAACACGATCTGATCGCCGTCCATCGAGTAGTACGGCGAGCTGCCTAGGCTGTGGGCGTTCTCGCCGAACCAGCCGGCGAACAGGCCGAAGCTGCGGTTGTTCGGATCGGACGAGAACGGGATCTCATCCGCCTCGCCGTTGCCGTTCGGATCCTGCGTCTTGAACGCGCGCAGTACGTCGGCCAACTCGTCAACGGTGGTCGGCATCTCGAGACCCAGCGTCTCCAACCACTTCGCGTTGATGAATGGCAGGAACGATACCTTCGGCTCGCCGACGACATAGGGAATCGTGTAGATGTGGCCGTCCGGCAGCGTCATTGTGTCGCGCACGCCCGGGATGTCCAGTACTTCCTGCATCTTAGGCGAGAACTGATCGATGTAATCCTCGATCGGGACGTACAGCCCTTCGACCATGCCATCCACCAGTATGTTGGAATCGCCTAGCAGCCAGCCGCCGATCGCGTCCGGATAATCCCCGGTCGAGATCATGATCGACAGACGCTCCAGCGCCACCTGATACGGGTAGATGATGAACTCGGGGGTAATGCCTGTCTGCTCGGCCAGTATGGGCAGCATGAGCTTGTCTTCAAGCACGCCGCTGTCGTCCACGAGCAGTGTGAAGGTTTCCGGCTGCTCCACGATCGGGAGACCCTCGGTATAGACGTTGTTGATGAGCGTGCGCTCGGCCAGTGCGGCGCCGCTCGCCGTTCCCAGCAGCGCCAGCGCGAGTAGCAGGGAAATCAGTTTCCTCATTGAAACATCCTCCTAACTATATTTGATAAACGCTTGACGCGTGTTATCCAATGGCGGCGCACGAGGCGGGCGCGTATCCGCAGAATGACCGCTGGTGGCGTGAAGCGAACCGGGTCGGCAGAATCCCGAAGGGATTCTTACCGAATAACTACTGTTGACTTGACCCGTATCGCCTGGGTGTTGTGTCACCCCTTCACCGACCCGATCATAACGCCCTTTACGAAATACTTCTGAATGAACGGGTATAGTATCATCATCGGCACGGAACTGACGATGATCAGCGAGTATTTCATCATCTCGGCGATGGCTTCCAGCCTCTCCTTCTCCTTGAGCTGTTCTGGTGTCATGACGGGATTGGTCATCTGGATGGAGTTTAGCAGCAGTATGTTGCGCAGTTCCATCTGCAGCGGCCACTTGGTGCGGTCGTTGATGTATATCAGCGCGGATTGATAGCTGTTCCAGTGTCCTACGCCGTAATACAGCACCATGATGGCCGTGATCGCCGCGGAAAGCGGCAGCACTATCGATATGAAGAACCGCGTGTTCCCGCATCCGTCCAACCTGGCCGCGTCCAGCAGTTCATCCGGGATATTCGTCGAGAAGAACGTCCGGCACACCACCATGTTGTACACGGTGATGGAGCCGGGGATCACCAGCGCCCACATCGTATTGATCATGCCCGTATTGCGCACGACCAGGTACGTGGGCATCATGCCGCCGCCTACGAACATGGTTATTATATAGAACAGCGTGATATACTTGCGCGCGAAGAAGTCCTTCCGCGACAGCGCGTATCCGGTCGGGATCGTCAGGAACAGGTTGATCGACACGCCGACAATGGTGTACAGCAGCGAGTTGGCGTAACCGCGCAGCACGGTGCGCTCCTTGAACACCGCCT
>JAITDK010000321.1 GCA_031282605.1 Oscillospiraceae bacterium | reverse complement strand
TTGTTGGATGTTTCAAACTTCTTCTCACTGGAGATTTTTCCCATTTACACGGTTTGGTATGCACTCTCAACTTCCATTATCCGCCGCGCCCACCGTCGTCAAGGTCGGGTAGTATTTGTTGCGCTTGGGCTGCGGCCTACGCTACGCAAATCTCCACCCTACCCTTGACGACTAACCGCACGTTTACAATTTAATAGCCATTATGCTACATTGTGATTTTGCTTACTAACTACGTTACCTATGTCCTGCGCTTCTACACAAATGACCGTGTCCCGCCGCAGCCTCTCGCTTGAACTAACCGCGTCAAAGTGCTACACTATACAGCGCGCGTGGCGCCGTTGTATCGGAGTGTAATCCTGAAATAACTGAGAGGAATCATCTATAATGGGTTCAACAATGAATTCACCCCCCCATCCGCGGCCGGACTTTATGAGGGATACGCTGATCCCGCTGGACGGCGAATGGTCGTTCGCGTATGACGACGCGGATGAAGGCCTTACACGGCAATGGTTTGCGCCGTCGCACGCGCTGCCGCTGAAGATAAACGTTCCCTTCTGCTATCAGTGCGGAAAGAGCGGCATCGGACCCACCGACGAGATTCATCCCTGCCTGTGGTACCGCCGTTCGTTCGATATTCCAGCGGAATTAAAGGACAAGCGCGTCCTGCTGCGGTTCGGCGCGGTGGATTGGTCGTGCGACGTGTATGTGAACGGCACGCGTGTCGGCGGTCACGTCGGCGGATACACCCCGTTCGAGGTGGATATCACGCCGGCTGTTCACCGCGATCAGCCCAACGACGTATGCCTGCGCGTAGTCGATATGCCGGACGCCGCTCAACCTCGCGGCAAACAATATTGGAAACGCGGCCTGATGGGCTGCTGGTACACCCCCACCAGCGGTATATGGCAGAACGTATACCTGGAAGCGGCCGGCGCGGCGGACGCGCCGTTCATCCAGCGCGCGCACGTCGAGCCGAACATCGACCGTCAGACCGCGACGGTAACAGTCGCGCTGGATCGCGCGCCGTCGTCGCCGCTGACAATCGCGTTCGGAATGGATGAAACTGTCGAGGATATGCCGCTGGATCGCCCGGTAGTCATGCGCGCTGTTATTGAGAGCCGCGAGGCCGTGTTCACAATAGACATGCGTTACGCCGGCGGCATCGGAGGGATGCGGGTCTGGACGCCGGATCATCCCAACCTGTATGGGCTGACGGTAACGCTGGAGATGAACGGCACGGCGCTGGATCGCGTTTACACATACTTTGGTATGCGATCGGTCGAGATCAGGGACGGCGGCGTGCTGCTCAACCACCACGCACTGTATCAGCGGCTCGTGCTGGATCAAGGCTACTGGCCGGATACGCTGCTGACCCCGCCGGACGACGAGTCCGTTCAGGCGGATATCCGATGGACCAAGCGGTTCGGGTTCAACGGCGCGCGCAAGCATCAGAAGATAGAGGTTCCGCGCTACTATTACTGGGCGGATAAGCTGGGCTTGATCGTCTGGGGTGAACTGCCCTCCGCGTACGCCTACTCGCCGGACAGCACGCGCAGATTGATAGATACTATGATGGCGTTCATCGACCGCGACTTCAACCACCCTTGCATCATCGCCTGGACGCCGCTCAACGAGAGCTGGGGCGTGCCGTCCGTTTATTCCGACGCGAGGCAGCAGGCCTTTGCACGTACGCTGTACCATCTGTGCAAGTCGCTGGACGGAACGCGCCTGATATCCGGCAACGACGGCTGGGAGCAGGTGACGACGGATATATTCGCGCTGCATGATTATACCCAGGAAGGCGGCGCGCTGGCCGAACACATCGCCGACCGCGATATGCTGAACAAGCATGGCTGCGGTGGCCGCCAGGCATGGGCGCTAGGCGCGGAGCCTGACGACAAAACCCCCTTCCTGCTGACCGAGTATGGCGGCATCGCCTATGACAACAAGGGCGCGCAGGGCGAGATGGGCGGTATGCGGACATGGGGATATGGCGACAAGATGAGCAGCGAGGCCGAGTTCATCGAGCGTTTCGCGGGCATACAGGCCGCCGTGAACACTACGCCGTTCTGCCGTGGCACATGCTATACCCAACTGACCGACGTCCAGCAGGAGATCAACGGGCTGCTCACGCCTGAACGCCAGCCCAAGGTCGATCCGGAGACGTTCGCGGAGCTGAACAGGCCGCTGTAGAAGTATAACGGTTAAGGCATTACGGCTGTATAATCCATTAATAACGAGGGTGGCGTGCATGGCCAACGATTCAACCGGTCCGGTGTCCCGTTCCGTATCCGACATCGCGCGCAGGATTCGCGAGCTGCGCGGCATATGCGACTACACGCCGGAGGAGATGGCCGATGAGTGCGGCGTGTCGATAGAGGAGTATATCTCGTACGAATCCGGCGAGGTGGATATACCCATCAGTTTCCTGCTCAGGCTGGCAGAGCGGTTCCATGTGGACATGACGGAGATGATCACCGGCGAAACGCCGCGTCTGTCCGTATACTCCGTAACGCGTGCCGGTAAGGGCGGCGTGGAGGTCGAGCGGCGCGAGCATTACTATTACCGAAACCTGGCGTACAACTTCCTTCACCGCAAGGTCGAACCGCTGCACGTGGTGGTCAAGGTCGGCGTCAACCCTGAATTGGTTCAGAGCGCGCACGAGGGACACGAGTTCGACTACGTGCTGTCGGGCACGCTGCATCTGCGCATCGACGACAAGGACGTTACTCTGCGCCCCGGCGACGCGGTATACTATGACTCCGCGCACCCGCACGCGCTGCAGGCCCTCGGTGACGAGGATGTGAACATGCTGGCCATCGTGATACCATAAGAATTATTCGGTTACTAGTTGGTTATATAAGGAGCGAAATAGATGCTCGCTGACCGCTACACCCGGCTGGATTTTAACTCCCATGGAGAATTCGAGAAGGGTTTCCGGCTTGACATACCCGACCGCTTCAACTTTGGATATGACATAGTGGACGAGTACGCGCGGATAGACCCTGATAAGCCCGCGCTGCTGTGGACGAATCCCGGCGGGGAGGAGCGGCGCTTCACGTTCGGCGATATATCGCGGGAATCCAATCGCGCGGCGAACGCGTTCCGCTCGTTGGGCATAGGAAAGGGCGACGTCGTGCTGCTCACGCTGAAGCGGCGGTATGAATTCTGGATCGTCGCGCCCGCGCTTTGCAAGCTGGGCTGCGTCATAATACCCGCCACGCATCAGCTAACGCGCAAGGACGTGGCCTACCGCTGCGAGGCGGCGAGCGTCAAGGCGATACTCTCCGTCAACGATCCCTACATTCTAGGCGAGATAGACGCGGCGCGCGATAAGTGCGCGACGCTGCGGCATACGCTGTGCATATTGGAGGATCGTCCAGGTTGGATCAACTTCACAAGCGAATGCGCGGCGGCCTCCGATTCATTCACGCCGCCGGGCGAACTCCCCGCCAATGACGACATTATGCTGATGTATTTCACCTCGGGGACGACGGGTATGCCCAAGATGGTCGCGCATGATCACACATACCCGCTGGGACAGCTGGCGACGGCGGCGTTCTGGCACAACGTCGACGACGCGTCGCTTCACATGACCGTCGCCGACACCGGCTGGGCCAAGGCTGGTTGGGGCAAGCTGTACGGGCAGTGGATATGCGGGGCGTGTCTGTTCGTATACGACTTCGACAGATTCAGCCCGCGCGACCTGCTGGATATGCTGGCCAAATACCGGGTGACGCACTTTTGCGCGCCGCCGACGATACTGCGCTTCCTGATAAAAGAGGATCTCGCGGCATGGGATCTGTCGGCGCTTAGATGGGCGAATGTGGCGGGCGAACCGCTCAACCCCGAGGTGTACAACCAATTCCTGAAAGCGACGGGCGTGCGTCTAATGGAAGGCTTCGGCCAGTCCGAGACGACGCCACTGCTGATGAACAGTAAGTGGATGACGCCGCGCCCCGGCTCGACCGGCTTCCCGTCGCCGCAGTACGATATCGATCTGATCAACGAGAACGGCGAGAGCGCGGAGGTTGGCGAGGAGGGCGAGATCGTCGTGAGGCTCGACCGCGGGCGTCCATCGGGGCTGTTGTCCCAGTATTACCGCGACGAGAGCCGTACCCGCGAGGCGTTCGCGAACGGGATGTATCACACGGGCGACATGGCGTGGAAGGACGAGGACGGGTATTATTGGTTTATAGGCCGCGGCGACGACGTGATTAAGTCGTCGGGATATCGGATCGGCCCGTTTGAGGTGGAGTCCGCGTTGCTGGAGCATCCGGCGGTGCTGGAGTGCGCCGTAACCGCCGTGCCCGACGCGGATCGCGGTCAGGCCGTTAAGGCCACGATCGTGCTGACGAAGGGATACATCGCCTCCGAAGCGCTGAAAAAAGACCTGCAAACCCATGTAAAGCGCGTGACCGCGCCGTATAAATACCCGCGCGTGATCGATTTCGTCGACGAGCTGCCTAAGACGGTCAGCGGAAAGATACTCCGCGCGCAGATAAGGGCAAAGGGGTAAGATACCATAAAATACCAAACGGCGCGCGGCGCATAGGAGTGAACGTTTTGTGTAAATGTACATACCTAGTCAACGCCAACATCCGCACGATGGACGCGGCGCGTCCGACAGCCTCGGCGGCGGTGATCGTTGACGGCGTATTCGAATATGTGGGCGACGCTAATGTAATCAATAAACTGTTCGGCGGTTACCCGTACGATAGCTGCCAGCACGAGATAGTCGACGCCAAGGGCGCGGACGTCGTGCCTGGGTTCAACGATTCGCACATGCACGCGCTGCACTGCGCGGGTCTGAACGATATCGTCTCGCTGCACGACGCCGGTTCGATTGAGGAATCGCTGGCCAGGATGGAGTCGGCCAAACATCGGCGCGCTGACGGTTGGATAGTCGCCGAGGGTTGGAATCAGGATCGCTTTGATGAGCGTCGTCCGCTGACCAAGGACGACCTGGACTCGGTATCCGACTCGATCCCGATCGTAGCGACGCGTGTATGCGGGCATGTGGCGACGGCGAACACCGCCGCGCTGAGAATGGCTGGATTGTCCGGTCATGACGGCGTATTGCGCGAGGGCGAGTGCGGCCTGGTAAAAAACCTGATACCCGCGCCCGACCTGGAAACGCAGTGCGGGCGGCTTGTGGCGTTTCAGGAACGGTTATTCGAGAAGGGTGTCACATCCATTCAGTCGGACGACCTGGGCTGGATCCCGGATGGACAGGCCGAACGGTATATAAACACAATCGCCTTTCTCTCCAACTCGGGCGAACTGGCCGTCAGGTACGCGCTGCAAGCGTCGCTGGGCGATACGGGGTCGGCGCTCCAGTTTTTTGAAGCGGGATCGCATGAAATTCACGGTAAGCGCTTCAAGGTATCGCATCAGAAACTGTTCGCCGACGGTTCGCTCGGCGCGCGCACGGCCTGGCTGCACCAGCCTTATACGGACGCGCCCAATGATTCCGGCATAGCGGTAATGGATATCGGGGACATGAACGCGCGGGTGGAACTCGCCGCCAAATACGGCGTACCCAGCGCGATACACGTGATAGGCGACGCGGCGTTCAGTCAGGCTCTATGCACCCTTGGCGGCACGTGGTATGGGTCAAGTCACGCGCTAAATCACGCGCTGGTTCACGCGCAGATAACCAATTGGGATCAGATTCGCGAAGCTGGATCGCGGGGACTGAACATACTGGCGCAACCCGTGTTCCTGCGCACAGACGCGCCGATTGTACGCGATCGCGTCGGCGACCGCGCCGACTCTTCGTATCGTTGGCGCACCATGCTCGGCGCGGGCGCGACGGTGGCGTTCAGTACTGACAGCCCCGTCGAGCCGTTTGATCCGATGCTGAATATGTACTGCGCGATCACGCGCCATGGACCTGATTCAACCGAACCCTACCTGCCCGACGAGGCGTTCACGCTGGACGAGGCGTTGTACGCATATACGGCGGCGGGGGCGCGTGTCAGCGGCGAATCGGGTTTGAAGGGACGTATCGCGCATGGTCAGCTCGCGGATTTTGTCATACTGGACGGTAAACTGAACCCGAACGATCCGCGCGCGTTATTGACGACCGGCGTCCGCGAGACGTTCATATCAGGCAAATCCGTGTGGAAGAAACTGTAAACACTCATCCACGATATCTAGCCTTGGGATGAAGTCGCGTCCATTATGCGTTTATATATCGTATAATAGGCGATTATGTCAGACGCGATTTCATCTGGAGGTTGTTATGCAGCCAATTATAGATAATCCCCTGCGAAAGACGATATTCGCGCCGCGCGTGCGCAACGGTAATTTCATGCTGTCAACGCTGGCCACGTGCGTGAAGATAGCCGCGCTGCTGACGCTGGTCGCGGGACTGGCGGTCGTGGGCGTGGTCGTCGGCATCGCTAAGGCGTATGTTGAAACCGCGCCGGATCTTGACGTAGGCAACTTCGACGATCAGGCGCAGACCTCGTTCATATATGATTCGACCGGGAACCTTATCATGGACTACAAGGGCACCGAGGATCGCGTGCTGGTCAACATCACCGAGATACCGGAGATGCTGCAGCACGCGTTCGTTGCGGTCGAGGACGAGCGCTTCTATCAGCACTCTGGCGTTGACGTGAAGCGTATACTGGGGGCGTTCATCAGCAACCTGACCAGCAGCTCTACTCAAGGCGGATCGACGATCACCCAGCAGCTGATCAAGCAAAGGCTGCTAAGCACCGAGCAATCCTATAAGAGAAAGATTCAGGAAGCGTACCTGGCCATGGAACTGGAATCCCGGTACACAAAGGAGCAGATACTGGAATCTTATCTGAACACGATCTACTTAGGCGAAAACTATTACGGGGTAAAGACCGCCGCCTATGGCTACTTCGGCAAGGACTTGAAGGACCTGACGCTGCGCGAGTGCGCGATGCTGGCGGGCGTGACGCGCAGTCCATACTATTATAATCCAAGAAGGAACTTCTATACACGCAACACCGGCGAGTCCCAGAGCGTCGGCATCACCAACAACCGGACTGATTACGTGCTGCGTATGATGTACGAGAATCAATTCATCACCCAGCAGGAATACCAGGACGCGCAGAACACGTCTACGGCCAACGTGCTCCAGACCGCGCCGGGAAGCAACGAACCTATATATAAATATACGTATTATGTGGAATACGCGCTGCACGACGTCGTCACACGGATGCTTGAGGTGTATCAATACGAGGATACCTCGGCTAACCGAAGCAAGATCGAGAACATGCTGCGCACGGGCGGGTACAGCATATACCTGTGCGTCGATCCGGAGATTCAGAACATATTGGACAAGACGCTGGCGGAATGGACCAACTATCCGCGCCTGCGCGATCCGAGCGACAATATATACCGCGCGCGCAACGCAGACGGCACATATACCGAGATACCTCAGCCCCAGGCCGCGGCGGTCGTATACGACTACCACACGGGCGAACTGAAGGCGATAGCGGGTGGACGCTACCCTCCCACCCAGCGCTTGACGCTGAACCGCGCGTGGGAGATGCGTATGCCGGTCGGCTCGTCGATAAAGCCGCTGACCGTATACGCCCCGGCGCTGGAGCTGGGCGCGTCGCCGGCCAGCATAGTATTCAACATGCCTATACCTATACCTGGATGGAAGAATAGCGAGGGCGAGGATTCGTTCCCGCAGAATTACGGCGGAGGAGGATACACGGGCGCGGAGACGCTGCGCCGCGCGATGCGCACATCCCACAACACCTCGGCCGCGCAGGCGCTGACCAACTATGTCGGCGTTGAGAACGCTTATACGTTTCTTAAGCTGCTGGGTGTGGACGACCGCAATATCAACAAGGACGGTTACGGTCTGGCGCTGGGATCCTCCGGGGTTACGCCGCTGCAGATGTCAGTGGCGTTCGGCACGATAGCCAACGGCGGCGTATACCTGCAGCCGGCGTCGTTCTCACGAGTGATCGACGCGGGCGGGAACGTGATACTCGACACACGCATATCGCAGGAGAAGCGGCAGGTGTTCCAGGCGTCGACGGCGTGGATGATCACCGATATGCTCAAGGAGGCCGTGGAGAGCGGCACGGGTACGTCGGCGAAGATAAGTGGACAGACCGTGGGCGGCAAGACGGGCACGAACAGCGATTATAAGGGCGTGTTCTTTGCGGGCATGACAGGCTGGTACTCGGGCGCGGTGTGGATAGGGCACGATAATTACAAGGCGTTAACGTCCAACGCGACGGGTGGCGATTACGCCGCGCCGTTATGGCAGGCGTTCATGAAGGAGATTCACGCGGCAAAGAATCTGTCAAACCGGGAGATTATAGACGCGTCGCCCGAGGAGGTCGGGTTGGTTAAGGTGACGACGTGCGGGGTGTCGGGGCTGCTGGCGACGGACGCGTGCCGCAACGATATCAACGGTTACTCTGTGGTGACCGATTACTGGAGAGAGGGCACTCAGCCGACCGCTTACTGCCCGATACACCAAAAATACACCATATGCACCGAGACGGGCTTGATCGCGACCGAGTATTGCCCCTCGACCAAGGCCGCGTCGGGCGTATTCATACCGAACGGACATCCGCTGTATAACCTTACAAGGACGTACAAGAGTACGATAGAGAAATATTTGGGCAAGTTCGCCACGCTGCAGATAAGCGGCGGCGTGAACGAGTTGGACGCGGTGCTAAACGGGATGAAATGCACGCTGCACACGGAGCCGGAGTATCAGATGCACGGCTGGACGATTCCTATAGCCGATGGGGCGCCCGCGGACGCCAACCTGGTGCGTGAGGCGCAGGCGTTGATATCGGACGGTTACGCGAGGCTCGCGGCCGTGGGATATACGCTCTCGACGGAAGATTTCCGTACGTTCGCGGAAGCGATCACGATGACCGAGCAGACGCTGTACAGCAACGGCAGCGCTGCCGCGCTGCAGTACGCGATGCAGAGCCTGCAGTCGATCATGGCGAGGTATGCGTATTGAGGGATTGACTTTGGGTTGATGCGGGTTTGCTGTGCGCGAGGGGACTCTTTAGAGAGTGCACATCAAACCGTGTAAACGGGAAAAATCTCCAGAGAGAGAAAAGAACGGAGGATTGCCTATGAAGGCGCAAGTAAGCCCGAATCAGTTGACGGAGGAAGAAACGGCACTGGTGACCCAGTTGATCAAGGGATGCCGAACGAGCGGCGATATACAGGCGAAGCTCAAGCGGTTGTTTGCCGGGAGCGTAGAAAAGATGCTGGAAGCCGAGATGGACGAACATCTGGGCTATGAAAAGCACAACAACGAGGGAGACAACAGCGGGAACAGCCGCAACGGTTATGGTCGCAAGAGGATATCGAGCGACTAGGGAGAAAGCGAAATTCGGATGCCGCGCGACCGACTGCGCGGATTTGAAGAAGTGCGGTGTACGGGACATCCTGATCGCGTGTCATGACAACATCAAGGGGTTGAACCAGGCGATCCGTGCGACGTTTCCCGAATGCCAGCAACAGTTATGTACCATACATCAAATCCGCGCGAGCATGAAGTTCGTGCCTGAGAAACTGGGACACGAACTGGGCGGAGTTGGTCACATTTTTCAGGTACGCGCCGGAAATCCGGCGCCTGATATATACGACCAACGCGGTAGAAAGCTTCCACAGGCAAGTGAGAAA
>JAITDK010000313.1 GCA_031282605.1 Oscillospiraceae bacterium | reverse complement strand
CTATTTTCTGCACTGAAGACAGGTATTATAATACGCTTGCAAAATCCTACGTTTGCTGTATACTATACCAAAGAAGGGTAAGGTGGTTGTGTGATCGGCGATCGCGAAGGGAATACCCTGCCGTTCAGAGCCATTGGCGAGAGCGGCAGCACTGCGGCGGCCATACTTGAAAGCGTTTACGCGGCGTTGAAGGCGAAGGGTTACGACCCTGTAACGCAGATAGTCGGGTACCTGATTTCAGGCGACCCAACGTATATAACCAGCTTCAACGGCGCGCGTTCATTGATATGCCGATTGGAACGTGATGAAATACTTGAGGAACTGACCAGGTTCTACCTGGACGCGCTGGATCGGCGATAATCGATTCTAATGAATGCCTGGTGAATGCCTTGCTTGGCGATAAATCGCGGAACCAACCGGTTCCGTGTCTTTGTTTCGGTTCGTTGGCGATAAGCCCGCTTCAGCGGCAATTCACGCCACTAAGCGGCGCGAGGCTGCTGTTGCACGCGGCACGTCAAGGCGTGACGATGATCGATACCGCGGAATACTACCAGAATTATCCGGCAATAGCGATAGCTCTGCGCGAACGGCCCGATTTGACCGTTATAACGAAATCGTACGCGTGGGATCGCGAGGGAGCGCTGGCGTCGGTCAGCAGGGCGCGGCATGAGATGGGACGGCGGTTTATCGACGCAATGCTGATGCACGAACAAGAGGGCGAGTTAACCGTTCGCGGACATTGGGACGCTCTCACAACGTATAGGGAGTTAAAGGCGGCGGGAGAAATCGGCGCGGTCGGACTTTCGACGCATAGAGTAGCGGGGGTGCGCGCGGCGGTTAAGTTCGGAATGGACGCCGTATGCGCCATAATAAACGTGGACGGGATAGGGCTGACCGACGGATCGCGGAGTGATATGGAGCGCGCTATGACGGAAGCGCACGATGCGGGTCTATTTGTCGTCGGGATGAAAATACTGGGCGGCGGGCACTTGATCGCGCGGCGTAACGACGCTATAAAGTACATACTGGAGCTTGATTTCCTGGACGCGATAGCGATAGGTATGGCGTCTGAAGCGGAGATAGATTATAATGTATCCATATTCCAAGGAAGGGTTCCGAACGCGGACGCGGCGCGGATCAGCGGCGAAACGGCAAGGATCTTGATGATAGAGGAGGGATGCATCGGATGCGGCAGATGCGCGGAACGCTGCGGCCAAGGTGCGATAATAATGGAATCGAACCACGCGCGCGCAATTCCGGAACGGTGTGTTCGGTGCGGATACTGCGCGGCGGCATGTCCCCAGGTCTGCATCAAGATAGTCTAACGTTTACCCGGTTTTCCACACAGAATGTTGACAACCCCGCGCAAAACCTGTGCGCTCGCACCGTGAACCTGTGGAAACGGGGTTCGACGCCGCTTACGTCGTCTGCCGTGTCTTGCTATGGCTGACGAACGTTTGGCCGCCTTGGACGTCGGCGACCGCCGCATAGGCGTGGCCGTATCCGACGCGTCACGAACGCTGGCGCAGCCGCTTGGCATATTCATTCATAAAGGATGGGTCTCCGATATCCAAACGTTGCGGCGGATGCTGGAGCCATACGGCGTAAACCTCCTTGTCCTGGGGGATCCGCTGCAAGAAGACGGCTCGCCCAGCGCGCAGTCGGCGAAGATTCACGCGTTCGGCGGCGCGTTGTCCCAATCGGGTTTCGACATTGTGTATTGTGACGAACGAGAAACTAGCCAGGAAGCGGTCGCGCTTCTTCGTACGGCGGGCGGACGCGCGAGGCGCGGCAGCATAGACGCGGCCGCCGCGGCCTTGATACTGCAGCGGTACCTGGACGAAACAAGGAACAACGGTTATCGGAACTAACTGTATTCTAATATAATCTATACTGCGTACCACTAAGCATTTCCACGGATTCGCGGCGGATTTTCATCTTTCGCTAAGGCGAGCGGACGAGACGCGAAAAAAAGAAACGCTTAGCGGAGCGTAAGAGGAGCGTTGACATATGCCGAAATCGGACGAGTATACGAACCATCTAGGAGAGGCGGAACGCTCCGCCATGGGCGAGATCGAATTGATCGACGAGGAAGGCCATGTGAAGCGGTTCGGACACCTGCTCACACTGTCGCACAACGATATATCGTATCTTGCGCTGACCAGCGCTCATGAATCGGACGAATCCGACCCCGATGAGATCTCGGTCGGATTCCTGAGGATCGAGCCGCAGCCAGACGGCAGCGACGTATATAAGGACGACGTGCCGGAATCAGTCGTCGACGAGCTATTTATCAAACTGGACGAACTGCTGGACGAGGATGAAGACGGCGATGCTGAAGCGGATGAGGACTATACTTAGCGATACTCAGTAAAGCAAGCGATTGATCATCCGCGCTTTTGGACGTGACTGTGGATGGATTGTTAACGCGCCGCTGTTTGCCAACAACGCGGCGCACAGCCAAAACCCATGCGGTAACGAACGGTTTTGGACTTATCCACAGTTTCAACCTCCCTACTCCTACTACTGCGACTTATATATTCCTCGTCAACTTAAGGAGGAGTGATCGAATGCGTTTCCGTTGTCAAGCGAAGCAATTACAGGACGCGGTGAGTATCGCCGTTAAAGCGGTCAGCGCCCGACCCAGCGTTCCTATTCTCGAGGGATTGCTGCTGGAGACGGACGAGAACGGTATTAGATTGGTCGGATCAGACGAATTAATGACCATAGAGACGTTTATAGACGCCACTATTTTGGAAGAAGGCCGGTTAGCGCTTCCAGGCAGGCTGCTTTCTGAAGTTATTCGGAAGCTGCCCGATGCGGACGTCGAATTGCGTTCCGACGAGTGGAGTCAATCGTACAAGGCTACGCTGCGCTGCCTCGGTTCACGGACGATGCTGGCGGGGTTGAACGCGAACGATTATCCCAAAATACGGGACGCCGAAGAGAAATTCGGTTTCTCTGTACCTCAGGATGAACTGCGTACCTTGATTCAACGGACGCTGTTCTCAGTCGCGACTGACGAAACGCGGCCGATTCTGACCGGGGCGCTGTTGGAGGTACAGGAGGATCGGCTGATTATGGCTGCGCTGGATGGATTCCGTCTGGCCGTCGCGCGGATCGTAATGCCCGAGCCATGCGGCGAACCAATGCAGGTCGTAATTCCAGGCAAGGTATTAAGCGAGCTGCAGCACATACTCGCGGGCGACGAAGCGCCTGTCGATATCTCCATCAACGACCGTAACGTAAGGTTCAAGGCGGGGCGGACGCTGATAACCGCGCGGTTGCTGGAGGGAGAGTTTATGCGCTACCGCCAGATTCTACCGACGGACTGGCAGACGCGCGTCATTACGCCGGTGTCGGCGCTGGGTGCCGCGCTGGATCGCGCGTCGCTTATCGCGCGCGTGGGCAAGAATAATCTGATTCGGCTGAATATAGGCGATAATACGCTGACGATGTCCTCCAACACGGAACAGAATCAGAGCGAGGAGGAGATCGGAGGCGTCGAGACGGAGGGCAAACCGCTTGAAATCGCGTTTAATGATAAGTACTTAATAGATATACTCAAGGCGATCGACGACGACGCGGTGGAGATGCGGTTCCAAACGAGCGTCAGTCCGTGCATCGTTAAGCCGCTCGAGGGGGACGATTACCTGTACTTGGTGCTGCCGATGCGTGTGTATACCGCACCGTCGGCGTAGCGTCGCGCTATGCGCGTGATTCGCGCTGAACTGCGCGCGTTCAGAAATTACGCGTCCGTAACGTTTGAGCCGGACGCGGGCATTACCGTATTGTGCGGTAAGAACGCGCAAGGCAAGACTAACCTGCTCGAGGCCGTTGTGCTTTGCAGCGTGGGTCGATCCCATCGCACGAACCACGACCGTGAGTTAATTCAATGGGACGCGCCGAGGGCGAGCGTATCGCTAGAGACCGAACGACGCGACGGTACCCATGACGTGAAGATTATCCTGAACCGCGGCGGGGGTGCGCGCGCCAAACAGGTGCTGATCGGCGCGTCGCCCGTGGCGCGCATCGGTGAATTGATGGGACACGTGCCGAGCGTGCTGTTCTCGCCCGAGGACTTGAGCCTGGTAAAGGATGGTCCGGGCGAGCGGCGGCGGTTCATGGATATGACGCTGTCGCAGTTGAGGCCGCAGTATTTTTACGCGTTGCAGCAGTATTCACGCGCGCTGAAACAGCGCAATGGTCTGCTGCGCGCGCTTTCGATATCGTTCGCGAGCGCGTCCGAGGCGGCGTCTCAGTTGGAACCATGGGACGAGATACTGTCGCGGGCCGGAGCGTCGATAATAATGTATCGGGTTTGGTTTCTTGATCGGCTGGCGCGAGACGCACGGGACGCCCACGCGCATCTGTCCGGTTCGAATGAAACGCTGGCGGCACGGTTCATCTGTCCGTTCGGCAAGGAGGATAATGCGGCGCGCGCGCTTCTGGACGCGCTGAGGAACGGACGCGCGCGTGATTTGGCGTCTCGTGGAACCGGCATGGGTCCGCACCGTGATGACTTTGAGCTGACGCTGAACGGCAAACAGGTGAAGGTATACGGTTCGCAGGGACAGCAGCGTACGGCTGCGCTCGCGTTGAAGCTGGCCGCGTTCTCAACGATACGCGATGAGTTGGACGATTCGCCTGTGCTTCTACTGGATGACGTGATGTCGGAACTGGACGCGGAACGCCGCCGCCGGCTGCTGTCATGGACGCCCGGAGTGCAGAAGATTATCACGTGTACGGACGAGAGCGATCTGACCGGAGCGGTTGTAGGGAAGATGTGCATGGTCGACAATGGGGCGATAGTTTAGTTTTTATAGTCTATAAGTCTGTTTCGATGAACGCGTTCGATGAGTAAGATATTTAAGAGAGTCATTGATCTCATATACCCTCTCGATTGCCGTTGCTTGGCGTGCGGCCGTACGTTGTACCATAACGAACATATACTTTGCGATGAATGCGCGGCCGGGTTGAAACCTATTGAGGGCCGCCGCTGCCGCGTGTGCTCGCGCCGGCTGTATACGGAGGAAGAACAGGACGAGGGCATATGCGGTGGATGCAGGCGTTTAACTTTGGAACGGAGGGTGTTCGGCGGTTCGCCGTTTGATCATGGCGAAACGGCGGCGCGCCTGGTATACGCGCTGAAGTACGAGCACATAATAGACGCCGCGGGGCCGCTCATTCCTGGAATGCTGAATGAGCTGCCCAAAGGATTCGACGCGCTGGTACCCGTTCCGCTGCATGTACGCCGGCAGCGGGAGCGCGGGTATAATCAATCGATGGCGCTGTGCGAGGCGTTGGGACGCGCGTCCGATCTGCCCATACTGAACGCGCTGCGCCGGACGCGTGCGACTCGCCAGCAGATGAAGCTGGCCGCCGACGAACGAAAAGCCAATGTCAGCCAAGCGTTCGAGGTGATCAAGCCGGTTATAGGAAAGAGACTGGTTATAGTTGACGACGTGCGCACGACGGGTTGGACCATACTCTCTTGCGCCGACGCACTGTATCTGAAAGGGGCGATAGACGTGCGTTCGCTGACCGCCACGCTGGCCGTAGTCGGGCGATAGGCGCGCCTGATGTCGAACGCACGACACCTTCCGCAACGCCATTCGACACATAGGTATTAATTACACAACTATACTGATAACACTGGTAGTATACTTATCATGTTGAGGTGTGTCATGGCGGAGTGGATTGCCCAGCTGCGAGATAAGTCGGCGACGCGAGTGAAGGTTCCATGGTTTACGCGGACGCCGGTATACGGCGCGCGCGCGGCGCGGCTGGCCGCTCTGGCCGCGGATACGCTAGCGGGGCTGCTGCTGTCCCAGGCGTCGTTCTTTGAGGGCGGAGCGCCTTTCGCCGTGGCCTGGATGGCCGCGCGGCTGCTATGGGATCGCTGGCCGTTGGGGACGCTGTTAGGCGTCGCTCTGGGATTTGCGATACGGTGGGAACCAATCTCGTGGATGAACGGCTGGCAGATGGCCGCGTGCGCGCTGCTGCTGATCACTAAGGGATTGCAGCCGCATATCGCGTTACCCGCGCCATGGGCGATGGCGCTGATGGCGGGTTTGTTTGCGCTGATACCCGCGCCATTCCTGTGGCGCAGTCAGGCGCAGGTGGTATCGTGCATGATCTGCGCGGCGTCGGCGGCGATAATGACGCCGGTATTCGATCGAGTGGCGGCGTCGTTCAAGCAGCGCGCATATCTGGAATCCGACGATAGGCTGTGCTGCCTGGTCGCGCTGGCCGCGATGTGTCTGGGCGGGGCCGCGTTGACCGTCGGCGGGTTCCATGTCGGTGGAATGCTGGCGGTATATTGCGTGTTGGGTTTGGCGTGGACGGCTGAAGCGGGGACGGCGATCGTTACCGGGGTGGCTTTGGGCGCTGCGCTGACGCTGGGCGGGATGTCGCCGTTCTGCATGATCGCGCTGACGATGATAGCGCTGGCCGCGTCGCTGCTGCGCGATACAAAGCGCGTTTGGCTCGCCGTCGCCGCTATGGCCGCGAACGCGCTGGTGGCGCTGACGATTAGTTCCGCGCGCGAGACGCTGTTTGCGTTTCCGCATGTGCTGGCGGGCGCGGTGGTGTTCTTGATTACACCCGCTCCGGTTTGGGTTATGATCCGGGCGTCGTTGGAGCGTGAGACGACGACCCAGACCACACCCAGCGGAGTCGCGATTCAGTGGATTCAAACGAGCGCGAACGCAATCGCGTCGATGGCGCGCTCAATCCCGCATCCCGATCTGACCGAGGACGGCGAGATAGAACAGCTGGCGGCGTTGCTTTGCGAGAACTGCGCCCAGCGCGGCGTGTGTTGGAACGAGCGGTTCGAGGATACGACGCTGACGCTAAGCGATCTTCTGGCCGCGTCGCGCGATGAGAGTATGCAGCCCCGCGAGTTGATCCATCTGGCAAAATCGCACGGGTGCCAGCGGTTCGATCTCATACCCGACACGCTGAGGCAGGTTAACCGCGCGAAGAACCGGTTAAGCTCGTTCGAGGCCGCACAGATGCAGGCCAGCCGCCTGGCTAAGACTCAATTGCAGGGACAGGTCGCGCTGCTCAATCAACTGTCGACGCTGCTGGCGCAGGCCGCGACCGTCGAACCGTCTGAACGGCTGGCGATTTCACGCGCGCTTTCCAAGACGCGTTGGCGCGTCTGCACCGCAATGCCCTATCGGCTGGACGACCTGCTGCAGATCGTGTTGATACCGCCCGAGAAGGCGGATTTAGGCGAACCGCCGCTGACCGCGTTGTCGCGCGCGCTGGCGATGCCGCTGATATCAAGGCCGCTGTGGGATGGATTGGTGTACGTTAGCCAGCGACCCGCGCTGTCGGTGGTGGTGGGTATCGCGACATGTCCGGCGCAGGGTCAACTGGAAAACGGCGACGGCTGGAGATCGCAGCCGTTGCCTCGAGCGCGTCATATGCTGGCGCTGTCCGACGGGATGGGGCACGGTTCAGACGCGGCGAAGGAGAGCTATACGGTGCTCAGCCTGCTGACGGAGGGTTTCCAGGCCGGGTACGGGCGTAAGGAACTGCTCTTGATGGTTAACGATCTTGTACGCACCACCCATAGTCAAGAGCGTTACGCGACGCTGGATCTGTGCGTGCTTGATCTCAAGACCGGCGACGCCGTTTTTGAGAAGATGGGTGCGTGCGCATCGTTCCTGATTCGCCAGGATCGATGCCGTAAGCTCTCCGGCGGCACGCTGCCGATGGGTATTCTGGAGGACGTCGCGCCCAAGAGTTTCCGGATGAAGCTGATCGCCGGCGATTTGCTGGTAATGGTTAGCGACGGAATCGTGGACAGCTTCGAACAAGAGGACGCGATGCTGGCCGTGATGGCGCGGCTCCCACAGGAACCGCCGTCATTCGCGAACGAATTGCTGCATGTCGCGCTTCAGCGAATGGGCGATGAAGCCCGCGACGATATGACCGTGCTGGCGGCAAGGCTGTCGGCGGAGATGTTTACGGAATAACGTCGCCGAATAAAGCGAATACCGCGCGAGAATCATTTGACATTTCGCCGCTTTCGAACTACAATATTTTCATGCCGAAGTGGCGGAATGGCAGACGCCAGAGACTTAAAATCTTTTGTCCGTTAGGGCGTGCGGGTTCGAGTCCCGCCTTCGGCACGAAGGAACCCCGAGGAATTTCCTCGGGGTTACAATGCTTGCGGTCTGTAACATTTTAATCCCATGTGAATACTATGGTAATAAGTCTTTGTAGTATTCCGTAGAGCGAGGGATTTCCGTGGATGTAATCGACCTGGTTGGTAATACGCCGTTAATAGAGTTCCGGCATATAGCGAACGAAGCCGCGCGCGTGCGGCTGCTGGCGAAGGCGGAGTTTATGAACCCCAGCGGATCTGTGAAGGATAGAGCGGCGCGAGGCATGCTGCTGGACGGTATCGCGCGGGGATCGCTGGTTCCTGGCAAGACCATTATAGACGCGACCAGCGGAAATACAGGCGTGGCGTACGCGATGATCGGCGCGGCGCTGGGTTATCCCGTAGTCATATACCTGCCTCAGGGCACGAGTCCGGAGCGTAAGCGAATGATCCGGTACTATGGCGCGTCTATCGTTGAAACCGATCCTCTGGAAGGGTCGGACGGCTCATACCTTGCCGTGCGGGAGGAAATAAAAGCGCATCCGGGACGTTATTTCTATCCTGATCAGTATAACAATCCCGCGAATCCCGCCGCGCACGTCAGCGGCACGGGCGCTGAGATATGGACGCAGACCGGCGGCGAAGTAACTCACTTCATAACCGGTATGGGTACGTCGGGCACGTTTATGGGTGTGTCACGAAAGTTAAAGCAGGAGAATCCCTCGGTGAAAACGCTGGCGGTTCAGCCCGACTCCCCGTTCCACGGCATCGACGGCGTCAGGCACGTGGCGTCGTCGATGAAGCCGGGCATCCTGGACGAGGCTATAGCGGACGGCATAATCACGGTAACGACTGAGCTGGCGTATGAGATGACGCGGCGGCTTGCGAAGGAAGAAGGTTTGTTCGTGGGAGTGAGCAGCGGCGCGAACGTCGCGGCAGCGCTGACGCTGGCCAAACGGCTGGAGCCCGGCGCGGTTATCGTCACTATACTATGCGACGGCGGTTCGCGCTACCTGTCCGACTCATTCTGGAATGACGAGGCGCAGCGGATTGATGATTGAGTCGAATGGCGCGGTGAAGCAAAACAGACTCGACCAACCGACCGAGTCTGTTTCTTGCGCCGTCCCTATGTTTATACGTCCGTTCCCTGCATCGCGGAGTAGCCGCGTTCGCCCGTGGAGATCTTTACCGCGTCTTCTATGTGGGATATGAATATCTTGCCGTCGCCTATCCGGCCTGTGTGCAGGACGCTCGACGCCGTTTCCACTACCTTGTCTACCGGGACTGAACTGACCACTATGTCCATTTGTACCTTCGGCAGTAAATCCAGCGTCTCTATCTTTACCCCTCTGTAGTAATCGGTCTTGCCCTTCTGCAGCCCGCATCCTACTACGCTAGTGACCGTCATGCCCGTCACGCCTATGGCGTTCATAGCGTCCTTCATCTTGTCCAGATGCAGCGGATTGAACAGTATCGTCACCTTGGTCAGCACCGCGCCTTCCTTCGTCTGACCGGAAGGATACGCCTTCTCCCGTATCTCGTCCTCTACTGTCTGTATCCTTTCGTTCACTGCAGGCAATACCGACATAGCCGATACGGGCATGAAGTCCGCGTACGCCGAAGCCAAAGCGTGTTCCGTCTTATCCAGCCCCTGAATCTCAACCTCCGGCTCGACGCGCAGACCAATCGTCTTCTTTATTACGTTGAACACGATCAGCATCGTTACCGTAACCCAGGCGGCCACTGACAGCACACCCAGCAGCTGTACGCCCAGCAGCTTGAACCCGCCGCCGTACAGCAACCCGCCGTCCAGCGCGAAGAATCCCACTAGAACCGTTCCCAGCGAGCCGCATATGCAATGTACGCCCACGGCGCCCACCGGATCGTCTATCTTCAGTTTCTGATCGACAAACTCCACTCCAAGCACAATCACAACCCCAGAGATCGCGCCGATTATAAACGAGCCAAGCGGGCTTACCACGTCGCAGCCGGCCGTTATCGCGACCAATCCGGCCAGAGCGCCGTTCAGTGTCATCGACACGTCGGGCTTTTTATACTTTATCCATGTAAAAGCCATGGTTACGCACGCGGCGACGGCGGCTGCCATATTGGTCGTCATGAATATTCTGCCCGCCGATACGATGCTCTCGCCCTCCATATTCACCGTCGAGCCACCGTTGAATCCAAACCAGCAGAACCATAGTATGAATACGCCCAGCGCGCCCAGCGTGATGCTGTGCCCCGGTATGGCGTTCGCCTTGCCGTCATTGTTATACTTACCGATGCGCGGACCCAGTATAGCCGCGCCTATCAGCGCCGATAGCCCGCCTACCATATGCACCGCCGTCGATCCGGCGAAATCATGGAACCCCAGCTGAGCCAGCCAGCCGCCGCCCCATATCCAGTGTCCCGAAACGGGATATATCAGCGCGCTTATCGCCGCGCTGTATATGCAGTACGCGCTGAACTTCGTACGCTCCGCCATCGCGCCCGACACGATCGTCGCGGCGGTCGCGCAGAACACGGTCTGGAATACGACGAACGCCCACAGCGGCACCCCGCTGGGCAGCGTCGCCGAGTAATCCCCCCGGATCATGAAATCCAACCCGCCGACCAATCCGCTTGAGCCGGCGAACATGATCCCGAATCCTGTCAGCCAATAAAGCGGCGTTCCTATACAGAAGTCCATCAGGTTCTTCATAATGATGTTGCCCGCGTTCTTCGCGCGCGTGAATCCGGTCTCCACCATAGCGAACCCGGCCTGCATTAAGAACACCAGCGCCGCCGCGACCAATACCCATACCGTATTGATACCAGAGAATCCTACGACGTCCGCCGCCTCGATAATTTCCATGCCCCGCCCTCCTCAATAATCTACGAATGAACATCTATCATGCACGTATTGCATTATATCGCACGGTACAGCGGCTGTCAACCGGAAAATGAATTTTAGCTTGTCAATTCTTGCACTTTCGACACGATAACGCTTGTCCGTATTTCAAATTGCTTCCATTTCAGGGCGCGGCGCGGCAAGGTCGGCCCATCCCCCGAATCATGTATGGGCGGCACCCCGCCGCCCGTTGAGCGTTGTGATTGATCGCTGAACCATACACCGCGGGTTACGTCAATTACCGCTGTTCAGGCATTTGCAATAGTCGGTGGTGTTCGAACACCATACGACGCTGTTGTCGCCTTTATTGCGCGCGCGCAGCAGCCTTTCCCTTACGGCCATAGGGTTGTTATTCGGGAGCGGACCTCTGTAACCTATATCAAAGTTGTTGTACCCCTGCACGTATGGCGTCGTCCAGGTTGTGCCGAATATATGGCTGGCGTAGAGACCCGCGTCGGTTACGGCGTAGATGGGAACGCCCCCGGTGCCGGCCGAGTTGCCGTTGAACGTCGTGCCCGACGCTACCGTTAGGTTGCCCAAATTAGCCCTTGGAGTGAATATGCCGCCGCCGTTGTAGTCGGCTGCATTGTTAGAAATGGTCGCGCCGGCATTGATAGCTATACTCCCCGAAACGTTGCTTAACCCGCCGCCGTTGTCCGCCTTATTGTTCTGGATAGTCGCTCCGGTGCCGCCGACGACGATGCTCCCCGAAACGGCTCTAATCGCGCCGCCGTTCGACACATAGTTGATGTTGTTCCGCAGTGTCACGCTCGCTCCCACAGATACGACGGAGCTGTCGTCGAACATCTCAATGATCGGTCCGGAGTCGACGGGGGCGGAGATTCTGTTTCCGTCGAGTATAATGCCTGTAACGCCTCCCAAATACAGCTTTGCGCCAGGCATGAGCCTAAACATGGGTCCGCTTAAAGACGGATCGCGTGTCAGTGTGCGCATGCCCCCATATGATCTTAGCGTTACCGTTTTGTTAGCAGGTATAACAAGTGTGCGGGTGATAAAAAAACTAGCGCCTACTTGAATGTCGTCAGTTGTGTGCGAAGCATTGATCGCATTTTCTAGAGCAACCATATCGTATGGATAGTAATCCGCTCTAGGCTCCGGCACTCTAGTGCCTTTGTATAAGCTGTGTTTGCTGTAATACTTTATATTAAGAGATTCCGTCTCATTCACGACGATCATTCCTTCTTTAATTTGGTAGATAAGTCCTGGCGTTATTATGGATATGCGTGGGGTGTATATAACGTTACAAAGACGTCTATAATCATTATCCGAGCCGCAGGCGGCGTGGCCGGCGTCCTTGCGCCGTCTTGTTCATTGTGATACTATATGCGCGTACAGCTTTCATACGTGCAAAATGAAAGGGGAATATACCATGCCTGTCGGCAGCCTATACGATCTATCCGGCAAAATCGCGCTGGTCACGGGCGGATCATACGGGATCGGCTACGCGATAGCGAGCGGGTTCGCGGCGTACGGCGCGCGGATCGTCTTTAACGATATCAACCAGGAGTTGGTGGATAAAGGCCTGGCGGCGTACAGGGATGCAGGCGTTGACGCGCTGGGCTATGTATGCGACGTCACCGATGAGACGGCGGTGCGTGATCTCGTCAGGCAGATCGAACGGGACGCCGGGACGATCGACATACTCGTAAACAACGCGGGGATCATCAAGCGTATCCCGATGATCGAAATGGACGCCGCCGACTTCCGCAAGGTGATCGACGTCGACCTGAACGCCCCGTTCATCGTCGCGAAGGCCGTATTGCCCGCGATGATCGCCAAAGGCGCGGGCAAGATAATCAATATCTGCTCCATGATGAGCGAGTTGGGTCGCGAAACCGTCAGCGCCTACGCGGCCGCCAAGGGCGGGTTGAAGATGCTCACGCGCAATATCGCCAGCGAGTACGGCCAATACAATATCCAGTGCAACGGCATCGGTCCCGGCTATATCGAGACCCCGCAGACCGCGCCGCTGCGCGCGCCGGATCATCCGTTCAATAGGTTCATAATCAGCAAAACCCCGGCGGCGCGCTGGGGCACGACCGACGATCTGATCGGTCCGGCGGTATTCCTGGCGTCGGCGGCGTCGGATTTTGTCAACGGACACATACTCTATGTGGACGGCGGCATACTGGCGTATATAGGAAAGCAGCCCTAGGCGGCTCTCCGAAAGGAACGCCCCCTCTGCCGCAGCAGCGGTAGAGGGGGCATATTTCCGTTTAATTGACATTGCATTCGGGCGTAATATTCTCTATAATGTACATCGGTGGGAGGATTATGTCGGATGCGATGGACGCCCTGCGCCTGCGCGCGAGAGATTCATGTCGGCTCGGACTCAAGCGAACGCGAACCTGTGCGTACACGCGGCATAATCATGCAAGCGCGGATGCCGGAGGACGCGGATCGTCTGGCGGCGGCATATGCCGGGCAGATCCAAACCGTATACCTGGATCCGCCTTTCGACACGAGTAAGGCGTATGATTTGCGCCTTCCTGTCGGAGAGACAGGCTGGCGGACAGGCAAGCCGACCGTGACGCTCAGCGCGTACGACGACCGATGGGATCCTGTCGAATACGAGGGCATGATACGCGAGGCTGCGCGAACGGCGCATACCATGCTCGGGTCTGAAGGCGCGCTGTTTCTGCACATTGATCCTCGCCGAAGCCCGCTGATGCGCCGCATCCTTGACGAAGTGTTCGGCGAAGCGAATTTTGTCAACGAGATTGTGTGGGTGTATGAAACGGGCGGACGCGCGAAGGGACACTTCAGCCGCAAGCATGACGTGCTGCTGTTCTATCGCAAAAGCGAGCGACTGTATTTCGACATCACAGCGGCCGCTATGCCGCGCACGCGCCGCCATAACCACATGCGCAGAGGCGCCGACGAGCAGGGACGCGGTTATTCCGCCATAGACGTGGGCGGCAAGGAATACCGCTACTACGACGACGATCCCGTTTATCCCAGCGACGTATGGACGGATATCGCTCCTTTGCAGCAGCGCGATCCGCGCCGCACGGGTTTCGATACCCAGAAACCCGCCGCTCTGATTGCCCGGGTTATCGGATGTACGTCCAGGCCGGGCGACTGGGTCGCCGACCTGTTTGCCGGATCAGGCACGACGGCGCGAACCGCGGCGGATATGGGGCGTTCGTTCGTTTGCGCGGACGCGTCGCAGGCGTCGCTGCTCACGATGCGCAGGCGATTGATGGACTGCGCGTTCGAGTTCGACGCGCCGGCTTCGCCGCCTGACGAATCCGAACCGCCGACGCTGGAAGCGGAGATTCACGATGAAGACGGGACTATAACCGCCGCGCTGGTTCGTTGCGAGGTTGGTTCGTCCTGCGCGTATCCGCCGGATGGCCTGACTCACGTTGACCAATGGTCGTTCGGGGTGATACAAGGCGGCGTGTTTCACGCGTACGCGAACGCGGTGCGCGATAAACGTCGTCCCGCGCTTCCGGATACCCTGTCGTTCGACAGATCGCTGCTGGAATACGGCGCGCCGACGATAATTATCGTGGATGTTCGCGGCCGACGATCCGCGTTCCGATGTGACGACGGACGGGATTGAACGAACGGTTTGGCCGTTTGAACGATTCGGCCGATTTTAACGATTTAATCGGCTCGAACGATTCGGACGGTTTGAACGATTTGGTCAGTTTGATTGGCTGAACGGTTCGGATGATTCCTTTTTGATATTTATATGTTGCCCCGTTCGCGTGAGGCGTGGATTGAAACGAGGAGGCGATATAATGCCGATCAGCTTCGCGGTATACCAAATGCGCAACGCGCAGGCGCACGATCTGATTGTATCGCTCTACACCGACCTGAACGATCCCGACGCATTCTGCAGCGGATACGTCGAGCAGGTGAACGCGAAACATGTGCTGCTGGCGGCGCTTACGCCATGGGGACATCGCGACGGCTGGCTGCTGTGGCGCGTCAACGACGTACGGCAGGTTTACACCGGGGATGAATATGAGACGCGTCTGGATCTGCTGGTGAAGCTCCACAACGAGATCCGATCGCCGCTGCTGCCCAAGCCCGCGTCGCCCGACGCGGATCTGGCGCACTGGCTGCTGGATTGGGCGAAGCGTGAGCGGCGCACAATAAGCCTTCTCACCGCCGACGATACGTTTACAGGTCGCGTCACCGCGCTGGACGATCTGCGCGTGACGATGAACGCATTCGATTTCTTCGGTCGCGTGTTGAGCGCCCCTACCATAATGCCGCTGCGCGACGTCGAGTCCGTCACCGTCGACACCGAGGAGGAACGCATGTATGACCTGCTCCATTCCGCTTCGGAAAAGACCGAACACATGCCCGGCTGGCGGGACAAGGAACCGACATGACGCGTAGCATGAATGTGGCCTGTTCGAAAAGTCTCACATGGGTATTGAGGCGGAAAAGACGCCCCAATACCCGCCGCGATCTTTTTCGAACAGGCTCTAGTATGGGGAGCCGGGCGCGCCTTATCGCGTTTGGCTCCCTTGCGTTCGTTTTGGAGGTAATATTTGGTATATGAGTAGATTAAAGGTTGCGGTTACGCTGGGCAGCGACAGCGATCTGCCCGCGATGAAGGGCGCGTTCGACGCGCTAAGCGAACTGGACGTACCCTTTGAGGCGCGCATACTGTCGGCGCACCGCACGCCCGACGAGGCGGCCGCGTTCGCGTCGGGCGCAAGGAAGGCTGGCTTCGGCGCGATCATAGCGGCGGCGGGCAAGGCCGCGCACCTGGCTGGAGCGTTGGCCGCGCGTACGACCCTGCCCGTAATCGGCGTACCGCTGCGTTCTGGCGAATTGGACGGGTTGGACGCCTTGCTGTCAACCGTGCAGATGCCCGGCGGCATACCTGTCGCGACAGTGGCCATTGGCGGCGCGGTAAACGCCGCGCTGCTGGCCGCGCAGATACTCGCCGTCTCGGATCCGGCGCTGGCGGCTGAACTCGACGCGAAACGCGCTCGGCAGCGCGGCGCTGTATTAGAAAAAGACGTCAATCTACAGAAATCATTATTAAATAACCCTGAGAAACCAATCCAGAATAATTAAAAGCAGCTAAACGGTCAATATAAGGAGGTAAACCGCCATGATAACAGCATCCGCTCCCGCGCGCGAGGACAAGAAAGAATCCCTTCGGCATTCTGCCGATACGACCCCGCTTCGCGCTAATCGCGGCCAAATGATTTACGAGGGCAAGGCGAAGAAGGTATACGCCACCGATAACGCAGAACTGTGCATAGTCTCGTACAAGGACGACGCGACTGCGTTAAACGGCCTGAAGAAGGGTCAAATCGCCGGGAAAGGCGCTATCAATAACCGCGTGTCCAACCATCTGATGCGCCTGCTGGAACAGCGCGGCATCCCCACCCATCTCGTCGAGGAGCTGGACGAGCGCGACACGCTCGTAAGGCGCGTCGCCATCGTGCCGCTGGAAGTAATCGTGCGCAACATAGCGGCGGGTTCTCTGGCCAAGCGGTTGGGCGTCGACGAAGGCGTCCCAATGAAGCGCGTCGTAATCGAATACTGTTACAAGGACGACGCGCTGGGAGATCCTATGGTGAACGATTCGCACATACTGGCCATGGGCTGGGCGACCGAGGCGGAACTTACCCTCATATCATCAATGGCGTTAAAGGTAAACGACATACTTAAAGAATATCTCTCCGGTGCGGGATTGACGCTGGTTGATTTCAAGCTGGAGTTCGGACGTTTACCGGACGGATCGATCGTGCTCGCGGACGAGATATCGCCCGACACCTGCAGGTTCTGGGACGCTAAAACGGGCGAGAAGTTGGACAAGGATCGCTTTCGCCGCGACCTGGGCGGCGTAGAGGACGCTTACGGCGAGATTCGAGCCAGACTGCTGGGAGGGGCGGAGTGATAATAGGCGAGGCGCTCCTCGATCAGCGCGACGACGACGCCGAAACCCTCGGCGAAGGCGTCCTCGATAAAGCGCACGAGGAATGCGGCGTGTTCGGCATATGCGCTCCTGGCGCGGACGTGGTAAGCGCAACCTATTACGCGCTGTTCGCGCTGCAGCATCGCGGTCAGGAGAGCTGCGGCATAGCGGTTAACCGAGCGGGCGTAATCGACGTGCACAAGGACGTCGGCCTGGTCACCGACGTGCTGAAGCCCGAGGTAATGCGTTCGCTGGGCATGGGCGAGATGGCCGTCGGCCACTGCCGATACGCCACAACCGGACGCCGCCTTCTCAACAACGCGCAGCCGCTACTGGTCAACCACCTGAAGGGCAGCATGGCTCTAGCCCACAACGGCAACCTGACCAACGCGATGGAACTGCGCGAAAAGCTGGAACAAAGAGGCTCCATCTTCCACGGCACCAGCGATTCGGAGGTACTGGCCTACATCATAACGCAGGAGCGTATCCAATCCCCGTCGATCGAGGAAGCGGTTCGACGCGCCATGCGCAGGATAAAGGGCGCGTACTCGTCGGTGATAATGAGTCCGCGCAAGCTGATGGCCGTGCGCGACCCGCATGGGTTCCGTCCGCTGTGCATCGGCAGGCTAGAGGACGGGTGGGTATTCGCGAGCGAGTCGTGCGCGCTGGACTCAATCGGCGCGAAGTTCATCCGGGACGTCGAACCAGGCGAGATAGTCGTCGCCTCGCCCGACGCGGAGTTGATCAGCATACCGTATGACGACGCGCCGCCCAAGCGCGCGACATGCGTGTTCGAACTGATATACTTCGCGCGTCCCGATTCGGTAATCGACGGTACGTCCGTGCACGGCGCGAGGCTGAAGGCCGGCGCGCTGCTGGCCATTAATCATCCCGTTCAGGCGGATGTAGTGGTGGGCGTGCCGGACAGCGGCATTGACGCGGCGCTGGGCTTCGCGCGCCAGAGCGGCATACCGTATGGCATAGGGTTTATTAAGAACAAGTATATCGCGCGCACGTTTATACAGCCTGAACAATCCCAGCGCGCGCACGCCGTGCGCATCAAGCTCAACCCAGTCGCGGACACTGTGCGCGGGAAGCGTGTCGTGCTGGTGGACGACAGCGTCGTTCGGGGCACAACGACGACGCGCATAATCAGACTGCTGCGCGAGGCGGGCGCGGCCGAGGTTCATGTGCGGTTATCCGCTCCACCGTTCGCGCATCCGTGCTATTTCGGCACGGACGTGGATTCCGTCGAAAGCCTGATTGCGCACAACCATTCGTTGGAGGAAATTCGCGCGATACTGAACGCGGACAGCATCGGTTATTTCCGCGCGGAGGATCTGCCCAAGCTGGATCACAGCGGACACGGCAGTTTTTGCGACGCGTGCTTCACGGGCAATTACCCGACGCCTCCGCCGAAGTCTCCAGGCAAACTGAGATTCGAGGAGCAGCTCGACACCAGGAACGGAGGCAAGGCCAATGGCTGAAACGATGAAAGAAGCGATGAAGGAAACCTCGCGATCAGGGCATGGCATGAACAGCCGCTCCGAAGCGTACGCGAAATCCGGGGTGGATGTGACGGCGGGTTATCGCGCTATCGACATGATGCGCGGGCATATCCGGCGAACGATGATACCCGGCGTGGTGGGCGGCGTGGGCGGGTTCGGCGGATTGTTCGATCTGGGCGACGGGCGGTTGCTGGCGTCCGGCGCGGACGGCGTGGGCACCAAGCTGAAGCTGGCGATACTGGCGGACAGGCATGATACCGTAGGCGTCGACTGCGTCGCGATGAACGTGAACGATATCATATGCTGTGGCGCGAAACCGCTGTTCTTCCTGGATTATATCGCGTCCGGAAGGACGGATCCCGAACGGATAGAGAGGATCATATCGGGCGTGGCCGACGGATGCGTTCAGGCTGGATGCGCGCTGCTGGGCGGCGAAACGGCGGAAATGCCCGGATTCTACGGCGAGAACGAATATGACCTGGCGGGTTTCGCGGTAGGGATAATGGACGCGGAACGCAAGCTGCCCTCAGAAGAGATGGAGGCGGGCGACGTATTGATCGCGCTGCCGTCGAACGGCGCGCATTCAAATGGGTTCTCATTGATCCGCCAAGCGTTCCCGGAAGAAACGCTGCTGAGCGACCGCGCGCTGCTGGACGAACTGCTGACGCCGACGCGCATATACGTTAGACCCATGACCGCGCTGATGGATTCCGTCGACGGCGTACGCGCCGCCGCGCATATCACGGGCGGCGGGTGGTACGAGAATCTGCCGCGCGCGCTGAAGGCGGGGCTGTCGCTGAAGATAGACCGCGCGAGGCTGCAAACGCCGCCGATATTCTATAGGATTCAAGAAGCAGGCGGCGTATCCGACCGCGACATGTTCAATACGTTCAACATGGGGCTAGGAATGGGCGTTATAGTATCGCAGGATGCGGCGGATAAGGCGATAGAGTCGTTGCGCGCGAATGGAATAGGCGCGTACGCGCTGGGCGAGGTTGTGCGGGGTGGCGGGGAGATTATAATATGATAAAGATAGCCGTGCTGGTATCCGGCGGCGGCACTAACCTGCAAGCGCTGATCGACGCGGAAAACCCATATGGCCGGATCGTGCTGGTGATAGGTAGCCGGAGCGGGATATACGCGCTGGACCGCGCGAAGGAGGCGAAAATCCCGACGCGCGTAGTATCGCGCAAGAAGTGGGGCGACGCCTTCGCCGGAAAGATGATGGAGACGCTGGGTGAATTCGACGTCGGGCTGATCGTGCTGGCGGGATACCTGACCATACTGCCGCCGGAGATAATTGACGCGTACGAGGGGCGCATCGTGAACATACATCCGGCGCTGTTGCCCGCGTTCGGAGGGATGGGTTTCTACGGATTGAAGGTGCACGAGGCGGCGTTGGCACGCGGGGTGAAGATAACCGGCGCGACGGTGCATTTGGTCAATGAGATTCCGGACGGAGGGCCGATACTGGCGCAAAAGGCGGTGGGGGTGCTGGCCGGAGACACGCCGGAGACGCTGCAGCGCAGGGTGATGGAGCAGGCGGAATGGGAACTGCTGCCGCACGAAGTACGCAAATTATGCAGGAATTTGGAGTGGAGCAAATGGAGAGTTTGACGACGCTGCTGGCCAGCAATCCGTATCCGGGACGAGGCATAGCGGTGGGTTTGACGCCGGACGGGAAGAACGCCGCGCTGGGATACTTTGTGTTGGGGCGCAGCGAGCGCAGCAGAAACCGCGTGTTAGTGGAGCAGGGGGACGCGATAGTTACCAGGGCGATTGACGATAGGCTGGTAGGCGATCCCTCGCTGATACTGTATAAGGCGCTGGCGGAGGCGGGGGGTAAGACAATTCTGACGAACGGCGCGCAGACGGACACGATTGCGCAGTATTTGAACGAAGGGTCGACATTCGAGGAAGCGTTGAGGACGTGGGATTTCGAGCCGGATCCGCCACATTACACGCCGAGGATCAGCGCGCTTGTGTCGGTTGAAGGCGGGCTGAGGTACAGGCTGGCGTTGCTGCGCAACCGCGCGGGGACGACGCTGCGTTCATTCTTTGAATATGAGGGGATACCGGGTGAAGGGCATTTCATTCACACGTATTTAGGAGACGGATATCCATTGCCGTCGTTCGAGGGGGAGCCGTTCTCGGTGAGCATAATGAACGACATGGAGGACTGGACGCACATGTTATGGCACGCGTTGCATCCGGAGAACAGGGTGGCGCTGCTGACGCGGTTCATTCCACTGAACGGCGAGCCGACGATGACGCGCATAGTGAACGCGGCGGAGGCGCATCCGGGAAGCGGGGATTGACGTCCGTCTTCCGACCTCCCCCGGGGCTTGGAACGGGGGAATCGGTTGCGTTCCGGAACAGACTATCCAGGTACAACCGGCGATCCGAAGCCGATGGCATGTGTATCACGATGGTCCAGGCGAAGCCTGGTCAGGATTCGAAAGGGCGGATAGCCCTTCGCAGGGTCCG